>NZ_JBNHER010000321.1:4515-30522 GCF_050015975.1 Dapis purpurea BLCC-M126
GTGAGAGTCTGCAATAATTTCCCCTGACGGTTCCATAATTTCACTGTATTGTCACGACTGGCAGAAGCAATCATCTGACTATCAGGACTAAATGCTACACCCAAGACCCAATTCTCATGGCCGGTGAGAGTCTGCAATAATTTCCCCTGACGGTTCCATAATTTCACTGTATTGTCACCACTCGCAGAAGCAACCATCTGACCATCTGGACTAAATGCTACACCAAATACCCAATTCTCATGTCCCTGAAGACGGTTAAGTTCTCGGTACTTTCCATCATCTATATATATAGCTTGACTCAGAGCATCTGTTATCTTCATCTTGTTATTAGTCTGGGGTTGGAAGATGAGGTTAGATTGTGGTAGTTGTTTGGCAGCTCTTAAAGCTTGCAGCATTGCCTCCCAATATTGATTGGAATCAAGCAATAATTTAGCAGTAATACTTTTACGCACTGCTTCTATTTCCGCTACCTTGAGATTTGCCCGCAAAACCGTAAATCCAGTAATAGCTGCCCCTATAAACGATAATACCAATACTGCAAAACTTATTCGCAGTCGCTTTTCTGCTTTGCGTTTTGCCTCATCTAATATCTGATTTGCCTTGGCCTTAGCATCCAACTCAATTTGCCCTTCCAATTTTTCCAGCTCGATCGCCTGTTTCTCTACCTCCTGAGCAGCAGCTAAAAATTGATAATCGCGATCGCTCAGACTTTTATCTACCGCCCACGTTAAAGCATCTGCCAATGCTTGACCCCGCAACAGTCGCGACTCATCCTTACATCCGGACTCTTCCCAAGCATTAAACGCTTCAGAGTAGGGGCGCAACTTTCCCAACTCTTTTTCCACCCACTGCAAATTAAACACTTCTTGATAAGTGCGGTTAGCAACTTGCAACCGCCCTTCCTGTTTCACCACTAAACCTGTAAGACGTAACTCCATTTGTTCGGGGTTGTCATTTGCTACGATCCCCCCCAACCCCCTCTTATCAAGGGGGGGCTTTTCCTCTGATCTCCCCTTTTCTAAGGGGGACGGAAGGGCGATTTCTTCTGGTCTCCCCCTTTCCAAGGGGGACGGAAGGGGGATCGAACTAGATAGAGGTTGTCTATCTGATACTTCTTCTGGTTTCCCTCTTTCTAAGGGGGACGGAAAAGAGATTAAAATTTGCTGATACAAACCCAATAACCGACTGGCTCGTTTTTCATTCACTAAGAGGCGATCGCGAATTGTCTTTAAATGTTCTGGGTCATCATGGACTTGCCAATTGTCAATAATCCTCTGTCTGACTAAATCGGCCACCCATTCGGCCTCCTGGCTATCTGGTACATTTTCTGGACTATCTCTAATCAATTTACAAACTTTCTGAGTCAAAAACGGTTGTCCCCCAGTCCAATCTAAAACTGCTTCCATCAACTTATTAATATTGGCAGTTTTATCAACTAAACCTTTTGCTAAGGGTTCTACTTCAGCTAACTGAAAACCTGTTAATTTTATGGCTTTACCAATATTAAAAGGAGTACGTTTTTTCTCTTTAATTAAATCTGCGGGAGTTGCCACACCAATCATGGCAAAAGTCAACCTTTGATAATCTGAATTATCTGCCCGTTTGTTATAACAGTCTCGAACAACTGCAAAAAAATCATCAATATTAAAAGGTAAGCTGAGGGTGCTATCTATTTCATCAATAAAAATTACAATATCTTGAGAAATGGATGGCAATAAAATTTCACCAATAAACTTACTAAAACGTTTAACATGAGAAAGTTGACTATTAGCTTCCCACAGTTCCTCAATATCAAAATCATCATCTAAATTTAAGCCAGTCAAAATAGTATCAATAATACTGGCATACCATTCTGAGGGAGTAATATCAGAAGTACCTATTTCTGTCATATCAATACTGACACAGGCAATATTATCTTGTTGTAAACGTTGGATAGTTTTCACCCGCAAACTAGATTTACCCATTTGCCGGGAATTTAAAACATAACAAAAATCTCCATTTTTTAAACCTTGATATAAATGGTTATCCGCTTGTCTGTTGACATAAGTTGTGGCATGAATTGGGAGACTACCACCAATATAATATTCGTAGTTATTCATATTGCTAGGGAATAGGGAAAAGTAATAAGCATAGGTTTGGTTGAGGGACGAAACCAACTAATAACCAGGTACAGAAAAAAATTATCATTAGATATATTAGAAAAGATAGTATTACTTTCTTTTGTTGGGTTTCGCTGTCGCTCTACCCAACCTACTTTCTAGATAAATAGAAAGTCTGGTTTTAAAGTTATTAGAATTAAGGTATTATATTCATAAAGTAAAGTTGAAAAAGAAAAAAATGGAAACTGTGCGAAAAATAATCTCCGTTGGTAGCGATCGCCAAATAAAAATTTCTCTACCTGAGACTATTCAACCTGGTTTATTAGAAATTGTTGTGGTGATGCAGTCTTTGCCAAAGTCAACAGAAAATCCTGTAGATTCTTTTGAGCCTTTAGAATTATTTGGTTTTCTACCACAACGGGTTGATGCTCTAGAATTTCAAAAAGAATTGAGAGCTGAGTGGGATGAATAAATTTCTGTTGGATACAAATATCTTTATTTACTATTTTAATGGTGAGTCAGTTGTACAATCAATTTTTGTTGATATTCTTGCCAATAAAGCGACTGGATTTTATTGCCCTCTGACATGGACTGAGCTATTGTGTTATGCTTCTCTAAGTGAAAGTGAAGCGAATCAAATACGAGCTTTTTTAAGGAAATTAACTTGTGTTTTATTGACAGAAGCAATTTTAGATTGTGCAGCTCGACTCCGGCGAGATTATCGGATTAAGTTACCGGATGCTTTGATTGCTGCTTGTGCCATTGAAGAAAATTGCACGCTTGTGACTCGTAATGTTGAAGACTTTAATCGAATTAATGGACTGAATTTATTCAATCCATTTGCTCCTTGAGAGATAGGTAGGATAGGCCAAGATTTGCCCACTCTACTCATTCAAACGTGAACTTGAAAATATTCTCTATATAAACCACACAAAGGCACAACAGCATTTCCCCGAAATTTAACTAATCCCATACTGCGTAATTTAAACCCTTCAATTGTACCAACTTCCACAGGAGTTTCTGCATTAACAACTTTTGTAATTGCAGTCTGCAAAGTTTCATCTTTTTGCAAGTTCAACAAATGTCGATGCAAGTGATTATAATAAGGTCCCTCGTCCGTTGGTGCGAGTTCTAAAACTCGTTCTAAAGTCATTTTTCTACTAGCAATTTCATAAAGTCCTAGACGTACTAAATAGGGATGCCCTCCTAACATTTCCATTAATTTTTCTATTTGTTCATCAGACCACATTAAGCCATGTCTTTGTACTAAATCTTTTACCTGTTCTAAGTTAAATTCTGGTAACTCAATTCCTAATCCTACATTAAAGGGAGATTGATTAATATTCAGAGGAATATAAACTTCCTTAGAGTGAACAATTATTAATCGTAATCTTTGCCAATCAGGATTATTTTTACCTTGTTCATGCCAAGCTCTTAATAAGGCAAAAAATTGTGTTGCTAAATCTGGATTTTGGAAAATTTCGTCAACTTCATCTAACCCCAAAACTATCGGCGTTTTAATTTCAGTCAACAAATATTTATCAAAATATTTTGTACATCGCTTTTTCACTCCCAAAACTTTTTTCCAATATTTATCTAACTGTTCTTCTAAATCCAATTCATCACTAACATTCGCACAAAACCACTGCAAAAATTTGTCTAAATTTTCCAGGAATTCCGCATCTATAGTTTGAAAATTCAAATAAACTGTCCGATAACCTTGTTGACTAGCATGAGCTAAAATTCGGGATAATAAAGAACTTTTTCCCATTTGCCGAGGAGCTTTAATTCTAATTAAAGCATCTGGCTTCATAATAGCTTGAAAACATTCTGACTCAATAGGCGATCGCTCAATATAAAAAGGAGAATTTAGAGGAACTTGACCTGAAGGTGGTTCTAATTGTGATTCGGGAACCTGAGTTATATTATTACTACTAATATTGGGAATAATCGGAGGAGCTATTTTAATAGTTTCTACCTGTTCTTGCTGACGGATTGATGATTCTAATTTTGGTCTGATATTCAATAATTCTGCCAAAGCAACTTGAGTATTTGGGTAGCGTTGATGCCAGTTAACTTTTACCATTTTTATTAATATATTAGCTAGCTCATCATTAATGCCAGAAAGTAAAGTTTCACAATCTATTTCTCCAGAAATATTATGGGGAAAATGTTGAGGAGATTTTCTAACTAGAGCTTGAATAACAGTTACTCCAACTGCATAAACATCGCTCGCAAATTGAGGTCTACCTTGTAATTGTTCCACAGACATATAACCAGGAGTTCCAATAGTAATAGTGCTAGAAGGTTGCCCATCATTACCAACTACTATAGTCCTGACTTCTTTCACGGCTCCAAAATCAATTAATACTAATTTTTTATCACTTTTGCGCCTCATAATATTAGCTGGCTTAATATCCCGATGAATCACATTATTATCGTGAACAAAAATTAGTAATTCCAGAATTTCCGCTAAAAATTCTATGACTTTAGATTCACTCCAACCGTGATTTATTTCTTTAGTTAAGTCATTACCGTCTATAAGTTCTTGAACTAGGTAAAATTCATCGTCATGTTCAAAATAAGCATATAAAGTTGGAATTTGTTGGTGTGTTCCTAGCTTATTTAAAGTTCGAGCTTCTTGCTCAAATAAACTCTTAACTTTTGCATTTTTTTTTGTAGGTTTTAGTCGCTTCACCACACACCTTGGTTTAGGAATTTCTGGTATATCTAAATCTTCTGCCAGATAAGTTTCACCAAACCCACCACCTTTGCCTAATATTTCAATAATTTGATAACGTTGACGTAGAATTTTTCCGATGAGAGAATTATTTTCAGACATTACTAATTAGCAGTTTTATCAGAAAAGTTTCCAATTATTATCGACTGTTTATCAACTTAATATTATAACCTATACCACGATGTATTGAAATTTCTATAGAATTAGACATCTCCAGAAAAGAGGGAGTAGGGACGTTCCATGTAACGTCCTTACAGAGTAGGGAGAAAGAATAGATGACTTCCACCCGATAATTTATTTTATTTTTTATTATTTGAAAATGTCTATTAGTCTGAATAAGTAGTAAATATTGACTCAAATCATTAAGTAGGTAAGTGAAAAAATTTATAACTACGTCATTGCGACTGGAATGGAGTGAAAAGAAGCAATATCAAGAGTTTTGACTACATCAAAATTTTGTTACATAGTGAAATTTATTTGTACCTATCTACTTAATTTTGTTCTTGCTTACTCTTAGTTAAAATCCAAAGTTCCCCACGATTATGAACTAACTCTAATGGAGAATTTTCTTGTTTTTCTAATCCTGAAATCAAACTCCATTGAGGACGAAATATGAACACATCACTAAAACCTTTTGGAACTTTTGGAACTTCCGGTTCTTCGATGAATAAAATTTTTACATCTGGTCTCAACATATATCCTAGAATAGCTAATCTTCCAGAATGATTACTAATAATAAGTGGCTGACTTGTTTGATTAATTATTTTGGCGACTTGAGCATCATAATAACTACTATATTTATTCCACCAAGTCTCAGCTTGAGAACTAATTCCACAAGATATGATGCCTAAAGAAATCACAGTTATAGTTACTACTTGCCAAAATTTATGTTGGATTTGATTTGTCAAGTCACTTAGTTTTGTTCCTAATAAATAAGCTACTGACAATTGAATTCCTAAATAAGCTGGAATTAAATAACGAGGAATAGTAGAACGTTGTCCGCCAGATATTAAGTCGGGAATTATTAAACATACTGGGGTGACTGCCATTAAGGTTAAGATAAAAATAGTTGCCTGTCGAGGTGCATTTTTAAGGAGGAAATAAATAGAGTAGATGACTAATATTAAAACCAATGCTAAGATGTACGGCCAGATAGTATTTAATTGTAATAAAGCATTATTATCAAAAACCAGTGTTTTAACATCAAATAATCTCTCAGACGAACCAACTTGAATATCAAAAAATGTAAAACCAAGATTGATAAACCATCTTTTAAACAAGTTAGACAAAGGCAAATTTTTGGAAATCCAACTAATCCCGTCAAAATGGGTAATTATCAAGATTAGCCAAGGTAAAAATCCTAAAAATCCGTATAAAGATGCTAGTAAATAAGCTTTAAATTTCTGGGTTAGTTTAAATTTTTCAATCAGGATTACATATAATCCATGACTAAAGGCTACTAATACAGAAAAGAGATTAGTATATAGAGCAAAGATGAGACTTACTATATAAATTTTCCAGGTACGTTTACTGTTAATTCGCATTGCTCGAAGTAGGGCAATACTTGATAATAGAACGGCAACGGAAAAAAGAGTATAAGCCCGTGCTTCTTGAGCATATAATACTAAAATTGGAGAAATTGCTGCCAGAGAAATTGCTAACCATCCTACTAATGATTTGCCAAATAATTCTCTACATAGCCAATAAATACAGGGAAAAATTAGTAAACTTGTTATAGCTGAGAAATTTCTAATGACGGCTACAGAGTTACCAAATAATTTTACCCACCATCTCAGAAGTACAAAATAAATTGGTACGTGTTCTGGATTATCTCTGGCTAGAGAACTGATAAGATTAATTGTGTTTTTCTCAGAATTAATCTCTTGATATTGCCGTAATTTTTCTACAGTAATAGTTCCTGTATTTAAGATTAAGTCGTCAAATTCGCCCCTCGTGTAACTGGCAATTCTTAAGGATGTAATTGTTTCATCATACCAGTAAACTTTACGGTCAATATTGATGAATCTAAAACATATTCCTAAGATTAGGGTGATGGCAATAAATATTTTTAACCAAGTAAAATAAGGTTTCTGCTGGAACATTAATTAAGAATTGAGAATTAAGAATTGAGAATTAAGAATGAATTATTATCTCTCCTTAAAAGAAGAGAATTGACTAAAACGATTTTTTCCTTTTTATATTTTTAAGTAGATTGTTTTGTTTGCTTTTCATATATCAACTTAGAAGCTTTTTATCATTTTTTTTGGTAAATATTGTTTTGAAGGTTATCAAATAGATATTAATTTGTCAATGGTATATAAATTCTCAGGCACAAGGTAACCATTCAGCTATTAGCATTCAGCATTCAGCTTTTGAACATATTCAAACAACTACTAAGGTTTGGTTGATCGCCAATTTCATTCATATTTCACTTCTTAGAGACTAATTCCTCCTTCCTATGATAATGAGTTAATAACCCATAGCTGATAGCTAACCACTGAATGCTTATTTATCAATTACTTTATACATCTGATATAAATTATCCATATAAATTTTTTCTACTCCTAGACAGTTAACAGAATCATCATTTTCAAAAATCACATGAGTTATCTTATATTTATCAATTAAATTCTGCAAAGCCTGACATTTAGCTATACCAGAATTATCATAAAATTGTTGTGCCATTAATAATCTGTCGTGCCATTCAATAACTTCTATATCTTTGTAGGGATGAGATTTGAGATTAATTAAAATCGGCGCACCTGTGGCAATTCTAAAATCAACAAATTTACCTGAAGCATAAGGAACTAAATAACTATCGCCTGGTTGTTTATTTTCTTTGACATATTCCATAATAATTGGTGTACCTTCCTGATTAATAGTTAGTTTTTCTAATTGCTTTCCCACTCCTGAAATAATGAACAGATATATTGCTACGACAGAGAAAATTTCTATCGTTTTTTTGTATTGCTTAATCCAAGGATGATATTTATCAAAAACAACATCCAAAACAAAAGCCAATATCATACAAGTAGAAATAGGAACTAAAAAAGCAGAGACGCGCCACGGAGTCAGAAATGCCAAAGTATTGTTGCTAGAAAAAATTTGAATTATTGTCAGAATAGTTGCTGTGGCAAAGGGAAAAAATAAGATAAAAAATAGTCTGGTTTTGCGGAGAAGATAGAGAGCGATCGCTACTACTAAAATCTGAATTGGAGCGGCAGGTTCGGTTAACCAAATATCGGGGAAGGAATGATGAGGTATTCTATTGACAAGTAAGCTTTCAGATATTTGAAAAAGTTCGGGAGATGTGGGTTTAAAACTAATAGTCATATAACTGACTACTGGTAAAACTAAGACGAATGAAAATGTACCTATTAATAATGATTTTTGCAGATTATTTTCATTTTTATAGGTAAGAATCATATAAGCTAAAGTCAGTAAAGCTGCACTAGGAAGATATGTGGGATGAAAGGTTGCAGCTATTCCTAAAGCTAAGACTGCTAAAAAAGGTTTTTTTATCAGAAAAGTATAGATAGAAAAGAGAATTAATACTCCAAATGTACAGGGTTGAAAATATCCGCCGAGAATATATTGCTCTGCCAAACCATAGTGAAGATGTACATGAGTTTTTAAACCAAAAATTCTGATTTGTAAACAGTGAATAGTCAGGATAAGGAGGAAATAAATTAGTAGCTTCAGCCGGGAACTATTGATTTTAAAAATTACTGATGCAATGCCGAGAATACTATAAACATAGATGCCAAAAATTAGGATGTAATAAAAGTAGAAAAAATTTTGATGGAAGTAGGAATAAGTGATTTTAACTAAAAAAGTAAAAGCAGGTAGAGGATCTAATGTATTAGCTAACCAATCTTTGTTTAAATAACCTAAACTAGCTTTGGATAATCCTTGTAAAAATTTCGTATGTTGATTTGAGGTATATAGGAGGTCTTGAGTGTAGGAAATTCCAAAAAGTAAACCTAAGATAAAAATTTGCCAGACGAAAATAATAAATTTGTTTTTGAGTATTTGCTTCATTTTTTAAGGAAGAGGGAAGAAGGAAGAAGGAAGAAGGAAGTCAGAAGGAGGAAAAAGGAAAAAATTTCCAGGAGGAAACTGAGATAGTAATCTTAAATAGGTTGTCATCTTTTATCTCACGGGGTTGCGTTTCAAAATCTCATTTTTCCTTGGGTTGGGAGACAAAAACCCTACAGTTTTTTTGACAAATAATTTAGGATTAGTCAATAGTATTTCCTCTAATTAGTTTACCTCACAAAACTCAGGTAGAGGTAAAAAATACAGGAGAAAGCTCATATAGACTCCACTCAAAATTTATTACATTATTCCTTCTTACTTCTTCCTCCTTCCTCCTTTTTAACTTCTTCCTTCTTACTTCTTCCTCCTTCCTCCTTTTTAACTTCTTCCTTCTTACTTCTTCTTTCTCCAATACATTTAGCTTCTAAAACCCATAATTTTTCTATCTCTAAAACTGAACATTTATCTATAGTGTCAACTATGGCAGGAAGATTTCCATTTTGGAGATTAATTCCAATTTGATTTCCCATTTGATAATACCACTGTCTCAACCAACGATTTTTTAGTACATATTCTGGCATAAATGCTCCACGATCTAAGATTAAAAAATCTATTCCATAAGTATCGATAAAATTCTCCATCCACTTAATATCTGAATGATACTGAGCAAAAATAAATTCTGTAGCTCGCTGTTTTATTTGACTGTAATAACCAAGATGATAAGGAATTGCATATTCCCAGGCAAAAAAGACTGAACGTTGAGAAAATGTAGGGATATAATCTGCCTCTTCTGATAGAGAAGCAATCAGAATATCTTTTGGTTGTTGAGCAAAAAATTCATATACTTCTGGGGATTGACCTTTTTGATAATCGGGGTAAGGAAAATTTTTCCATAAGCTCATGTCGCCTATTAATAAAATTCCCAAAAATCCAATAATAATCAATCCTGAAATTCTTCTATTTTTGCTGGATGGTTGTTGACTTACCCAGTGAAAAATTGCATCTAAAGTTATACACAAAATAATGGCAGTCGCTATAGCTAAGACTATCCGAAAACTATGATTTGTGTAACGACTTGGTAAATGTAGCTTGAATAATAAAATATGAGCTATCACGAATAAAATGACACCAGCTAACAAGATTTGGGGTAATAATTTAATGTTAGGATTTATTTGCTTAACCAAAGGTAATTGTCTGAAGAAATTTATTCCATTATCAAGGTTATAGCTTTTTCCTTCTTTATTCTTCCTTATTACTTCTTCCTCTTTCTCAAAAAATATTGGAAGGTTATAGGTTTTCTCTTCTTCCTTCTTCCTTCTTTCTTCTTCCTTCTGAAAAAGATTATAGTTTTTCTCTTCTTCCTTCTTACTTATTCTTTCTTCCTTCTGAAAAATGTTATAGTTTTTCTCTTGTTCCTTCTCACTTATTCCTTCTTCCTTCTGAAAAATGTTATGGTTTTTCCCTTCTTCCTTCCTCCTTCTTCCTTCTTCCTTCTTCAAAAGTATTGGCAAGAATAATCCAACTATTAATATATGAGGCAGAAATAATTGTTTAGGTAAAATTCCACTACGACCGCCGAAAATGAAAAATTTCCAGGAATTTTGTAAGAAAAAAACACTTCTACCAGCTTCGCCAAATTCTGGCAAAACTTTTGCCTGGGATGCTGTAATTACAGGTGCGTAATTACTAGAATTTAAAGCATAAAATAAAATTACCAGTAAACTTACTCCTAAACCTAATCCACTAAATATGTAATCTAGTCGATTTTTGCTAAGACAAAACTGCCCTTTTTCCCAGTCTAAAAATCTGATAATTAAAATCAAAGCAGTCAGGATAACGTATTGTGGATAAAATAATCCGAGGAGAGCAATCGCCACAACAAAAGGCAGTAATGATTTGCGCAATAAATAGTATAAAACTGCCAGAAATAAAGGATATAAAAAAGCTCTTGGTGTGGCGGAAGCTATGTCATCTTGCAGCCAAAGATTTTGACTTAATAATACTGAAGCAATAAAACCTGCAAAAGGTATA
Source organism: Dapis purpurea BLCC-M126 (assembly GCF_050015975.1). Classification (NCBI taxonomy): domain Bacteria; kingdom Bacillati; phylum Cyanobacteriota; class Cyanophyceae; order Oscillatoriales; family Microcoleaceae; genus Dapis; species Dapis purpurea. The sequence goes on from NZ_JBNHER010000321.1 coordinate 15,424, forward strand.
GGTAATATCTGAAAACAAATTCCAAAACAATAGGTAGCAGTTACCAAACTTAATCCTAAAGGTAATAATTTATTTAGGAATATTGGGTCTATTCCTACTTGGGAAAATAGCCAATAAAAAGTTTTATAACCCCAGGGTGCAACAGACTGAAAATAATCGGCAATTAAATCGTTTGGAAATAATTCTGGGTCTAAAAAACGGCGCATCCAAAAAACGTGCTGTCTTGCATCATCTTGTACTATATATTCTCCACTAAAAGCTTCTTTAAATGCTAATAAACTATATATTGTTGTGAAAGTTAAGCTGAGAATTAGCCAAAATATTTTCTGATTTTGTTTTGGAGTATTTGATGGGATTAAAATTTGTTTAAGCTTTTGGATATACATTTAGACAGGATATGATAGGGTTCTGTTGCAAACAAAATTAACGAGTTACCCCAATCAAAATGACTACAATACTATTTTGGGATATTGATGGAACATTATTAACCACTGGTAGAGCAGGTATTTTTGCCCTAGAAGATGCTGCTCGAGACATAATTGGTAAAGAGATAGATTTATCAAAGCTCGATACAGCAGGGGCAACAGATCGCTTACTCGCAGCTCAAATTTTAGAATTAGGGGATATTACTCCTGATGATGGCAAAATAGACCAATTATTACAAGTTTATAGTGAATATTTACCTCAAAGTCTGACTAGAAAACAAGGGGCAGTATTACAGGGAGTAAAAGAAATTCTCTCTCATTTACACCCTCACCGTAACGATCTAGTTTCTCTATTACTAACAGGAAATACCTCTGTAGGAGCAAAAGCAAAACTTACTCAGTATGGTTTAGATAGTTATTTTGATTTTACCCAGGGTGGATTTTCAGATCAAGTCGCAGATAGAAAAGCGATCGCCCGTCAAGCGTTAACTAGTGCCCAAGAATTAGTCGGAGAAATTAACTTAGAAAAAGTTTATGTGATTGGAGATACGCCCCATGATATAAACTGTTGTCAGGCCATTGGTGCTAAGTCTATTGCTGTTGCTACTGGTTCCTATAAATTGGAGGAGTTACAACAACATAATCCCTGGTGGGCCATACCTTCCTTACCAGCACCAGATATTTTCACCGACAAAATAGGTTTAGGAAATGGTTAAAACTTCGATTCTGCAAGACAAAATTTAGTGTCAAAAAAAGGAGTCTGGAGTCAGGAATGGGAGTCAGAAGATTTATTATTTTTGGCTTTGATATTTTTTTTGATTATATTTATCTGAGTAGTTATAAATTCTTAAACACCAACCCAGACCTCAACTCATATCATATAAATATACATAAGACCCAGGTTTTTCAAAAGTATCTATTCTGAGACCAATTTCATTCAGATAATAATTTAAAAATCTTCTTTCTGCTGGAATATGAGTGTGAGAAAATAATAACCATACTCTTTTATTCCCCCGGAGTTTGTCCAAGTCTTTTTCATATCTTGTCATCTCAGTAATTGATAATTCTTGACCATCATATTTATCTAAATCATCCACACCAATAATATAGTCACCTTCTTGATAATCATATTTTTCTGCATAATACTGAAACTGATATATTCCTCGTTGATAAACATACAGAATATCTCCTGGTTGTTGATGTTTTTTGATATAACTTAACACCGGTTTAATATCTGAATAATTTATAGGCTCTTCTATCAGATCGATAGCTTTTGCGAAGGGTTGCCTGAGTAATAAGATAATCAAGAAAATACTAATAATTTTGATTGGTCGATATTTCGCTTTAGTCAAAATATAACCTCCACCTTCTGCGATGAGAAAAATTACAAATGGTATTAGAAATAAAACCAAACGACTCCGAAATGGGTATTGATGTAAAAAGGATGCTAAAAAAGTCATAAATATTGGAGAAATTAAGAGCAACAAAATTTTTTTTCTGCTCAACCAACAAGAAATACAACCTACCAAAAAAGCTACAATAGCTAACCCATCAACCCATTTACTAAAGCCTAAAGGTTTATAGAAAAATTTCCCAAAAGCATCTAGCATCCAAATAATATCAAATGGGGAACTAGGAAAACCATCTCCCCAAGAAGTTGTTAAAGTTTCATTGCCAGTTAAATTTCTCAAAGACACAAAATAAAAGATGATAAAACTTAAAACCCAAGCTGAGTAAATGAGTAATAATTTTTTGACTTTACTCAGGTCTTTTTGCCAAAAATTAATTAGTAAAGCACTTCCTCCAATACTTGCCAAAATAAAGATAGAAGGATGAGAAAACCAAATAGCGATTGCTCCTACCAGAGAATATTTAATCATCTGACCCCGGTTCAATTTTTCTTGTAGCAAAGGTAGTAATAATAGATATAAAAGGAGAGCGATCGCCACATCGCTAGAATACTGTTTTACTTCTGCTGAGTAATACACTAAATATGGCAAACTAGTAAATAAAGCCAAACTAATCATAACACCAGATTTAGGAATTAATTTTTTGCCTAATTCATAAAATAAAAACAATGACCCGACACCACAGACAAAAGGAAACAACCGCAGAGCATACTCATTATTACCTAATATCTGAACTGCTAATTTTTCCACCATCAAAAAACCTATTGGCGCACCTTGGTCATAATCCAAAGGTTGGAATAATTCTAAATAAGAACGATTGACAATATTAAGAGATAAAACTGCTTCATCTGCCCAGAGAGAACGATTAGCTAAATATTGAATTAACCTCATAGCCACCCCAAAGGCAATTATCAAATAAGGTAGTATTGGTCTGTCAAATAAAAACCTAAAATCTGGTAAGTATAACTGTTTATTTTTCATAATTTATATCTTCAAAAAATCTGGTGTAGCACAGGCATCTTACCTGTAATAGCTGTACAAAATCAATACCAACTTAATGAAAATTTCTACAGTTGCTTGAGTATGATATTAGGGGGATATGGGAGAAAATAACAAAAGTAAAACTAACAATAATTAATAATTATCAAAAAAAGCTATTTGGTTATTTTTATTACTTAATAATTGAAGTTTCACCTAACTTATAAATTTTACAGGCAAGATGCCTATATTACGAAGGTTTTACTATTAATATTTGCACTTTATTCCCACCCTCCCCTACTCCCTATTCCCTACTCCCTCCTCCCTAGTAATTAAATATTTCCCAAAAAATGGTAAACCTGCAATTGCTGGTAATAAATAACGGGATGTACAAAGCAACCCTAAAGCAGCTCCAACTTCTTGAGGAAAATAGGGTTGATAAAACATAATAAAAGCAGCATCACGAGTACCAACTCCAGCAAAAGTTAAAGGTAATAATCCAGCTAAAATTGCTAGAGAAGATAATGCCAAACTTTCAATAAATGGTGCTGAAGCATTTAACGCCAAAGTAAAAAACCAGATTTGTGATAAATGCCCGAACCATATAAATATAGAGGTAGCAGCAAATTTTGTTAATTGTAGTTTGTCGTGCCAAAAATATCTGTGCATTTCTATCCACGATTTTTCTAAACTATCAATTTTTAAACTAATTTTTTGAGGGGCAATTTTCCGGGAAATTTCAAAAAATATTCTGGCAAATTTACGAGAAGATAATAACAATAAGCATATGATTAAACCTAATGCGACTCCAGCAGTCATTATCCAAAATAATAAGTCTTTTTCTGGATAAACAATTAAACCAAAAATACACCAAATTAACAAAGAAACCAAGTCACAAGCTTTTTCAAAAATGACTAGAGATAAAGATAAAGTTCCTTCTAAATGCCCCCTTTGTTTCATAAAATAAGCTTTGCCAATATCTCCCATTTTTGAGGGCAAAATCATATTCAATACACTGGCGGCTAATATTAATTCGTTTGCTTCTCTAAAATTCAAATAAGATGATGATTTTCTACCCTTTTTTGGCATTAACTGTTGTAATCGCCAAGCAGTTAACATTGTCAATGGAATTATCATGCTTATACTGATTATCATCCATACAGGGTCAGAATTTTGAAATACTTTTATTAATCCATCAAAATCAATTTTCCAGTAGATCGCTATTAAAATAAGTAAGCTGATAATTAGAGAAATTAGTCGTTTCATTATTTATTTGTCAATTAGTCTTGATTATGCTCAGTAGTGATTCTAAAGTATTTCACAGAGTCTAAATTACTATAGATTGCTCAATCTTTGTAGTAGTTACAATCCTTCCCGTTATTATTAGGTACAATAGCTGGACTTTTGACGGGGTAAATATTTTTTGCTTGTTCCCCTACTCCCCTACTCCCTAAAATCTTTAACATAAGTACCTCATAGCTGTGGAAACTGCTGTATTCTCTCTAAAGAGACTTGTCCTTTTTTTCTACTCTCAACTTCTACCTGGTTGATTGTGTTTTATGTGAAGCACTCCCAATTATGTATTATTTTGATATACGCAATAATACAAACGTTGCTGCATTATTGACTATGTATGGAGGACTACCAGGTTTTTTTTGTGACTTTTTACTGAGAGTATTTTTTTGTAAAATTAAATACTAAATTTTTAATCCAATCTACAAATACCGAAAAATATAATAATAGAAAAAATTATTAATTATACATGATCTTTTTTGGGATTAAGTGACATTAGATGATAAATAAGTAAAATCTACACAGAAACTTTAAAAAAACGGCTGGAATTTGTGAAGATTTGGTAAAGCTAAGTAATTACCCCTACCACCTTCAATGCTCCTATTTTAAAATATGTATAAAATCACTCACAAAGGGACAATCAGCTAAAAAAGTAGACAGGGGTTAGGTGAAGCGGTCTTAGGTGATGAGGAAAATACGCAGATAGTAAAGTTAAACTTGGGTAAATAACCCTCAATATTTAACCTGAAAACCAGTAAAAATCCCTATGTAGCAAAAGATTATTACTACCAATTCTTTTCAATTTCCGCCCGTCACCCATCCTCTCTCTTAACCAGAAGTCTAGTTGTTAGCCCGTCATATCAAAGCCTTTAATCATCAGTAAAAATATTATATCAGGGTGTAAACAATGATAAATACATCTTACTTATCAGTATTTTCAAATATTAACTCTGTAGCAGTTCTACAACAAAAATACTTAGGTAATCTATCGAAACAAACAGTTCATCCATCTGTAACTAGCAAAACCAAGCGTTTAATCGACATTTTAGGAGCTTTAGTCGGGTTAGGGATCGTAGGAATAGTTGCAATACCTCTCTGGATATTAATGCAAATTAATACTCCCGGTCCTTTATTTTTCACTCAGGTACGCTGTGGTTTCAAAGGCAACACCTTCTATATCAGGAAGTTTCGTTCAATGGTGGTTGACGCAGAAAAATTGAAGCACCTAGTTAAAAATGAGGCGAAAGGTAACATATTTAAAAATGAGAACGATCCCAGAATAACACCTATAGGTAATTTTCTCCGTAAGACTAGCTTAGACGAACTACCTCAATTTTGGAATGTTCTCATGGGAGAAATGAGTTTAGTAGGAACTCGCCCTCCTACTGTTGATGAAGTCAAACGTTATGAAGCTCATCATTGGTGCAGACTAGATGTAAAACCCGGTATTACTGGAGAATGGCAGGCAAATGGTCGTTCTCGTGTGAAAGATTTTGAAGAGATAGTGCGTATGGATCTTGAGTATCAGCAAAAATGGTCTATTGCATACGATCTCAAGTTAATTTGGAAAACTATTTGGGTAGTGTTGAATAAATCAGGTGCCTGTTAGTTTGAATTTTTAGTAGTCGTGAATAGGGGATAGATAACACTGGAGTTACCGAATAGTCATTATATTAGGGTGTGTTGCAACACACCCTAATATACTGCTAACTTATCACAGAGTATTTTGTATAAGTCCTGACATTAATCTAAAACTTGTCTAAATTTCTTGAATTATTTAGGGTTTGCTGATTAAACATCAAAGCCTTTATAGATAAAAATTTCAGCCTTTTCAGGTCTGGAAAAAGTACAAGGTTTTCGTTCTAGGAAGCTCAAAAAGTTAGGATTTTGGGTTGACTCATGGCTGAAAAATCAAGGGATAATTCTTCTGACTACCTCCTCGCTCATTCCCTATGTCTCCTGTCTCCTGTCTCCTGTCTCCTGACTCCTACCCTTATCCATAAGACTTTTTCAGCAAGCCCTATTTAGTTTCACAGTATTTAATACCCATTCACTTTAAAGATGTCATATCAAATCCGGTTCAAATCCGGTAGCATCGGTATAAAAAAGCAGAGAAACCGGGTTTATTAAATACCCCACTATACTAACATCTACCTGCCATAAACCCGGTTTCTTATAACACTTCCATTGCAAACAGATTTGATGTCACCAATAGTTTCAATCCTGATAATGTCAAATAATCCCTTGAAATTACTGTAAGGTCAAAATTTTCAGTTTATCAAATCTTACTTTTAACTTTTAAATTTTGACTTTTGACTTTTATTCCTCTGTTGCCCTTGCTGCACTACAATTAGAACTATCAAAATTAAATTCATACTGATACAGTTTAGAGTCATCACTACTATTAAACGATCGCTTACTTACTGCATCTAAAGCAGCTTCATCTAACATTGGAGAACCAGTTTCTAGTAACAACTTTGGTCCTTTAGTAATAGTACCATCTGGACTAACTAATACTCCCACCGTAGCTTTACCTTCCAACTTTTGATCACAAGCAGCTTCTGGATAAACATCAGAAATAGCTTTGGGTTGAGTCAAACTTTCTTCACCTACATCTAATTCTATTGCCCACTGCATATAAGCACCAACAGCACCTAAAGCTATTTCTCTTGACTGCGACTCCTCAGTAACTGTAGCATTTGTTTGCTTTTGTTGCTGTAGTCTTTGCAACAGTGAACCCTGAAATTCTGCTGGCGGTTGTACTGATGGGGAAGGTTTGGGAGGAGGAGCAACAGATGGTGTTATTTCTGGTGTTGGTGGTGTTGTTTCTTCCACAGTAGCAGCAGCTAAATTTTCTTCAGGTTTTGGGGATGATTTAGGAGTAGGAGTAGTTTCAGTAACCTTTTGTTGTTGTGGTTGTTCCAATTTTTTTAATAATGAACCTTTAAACTCTTTTGGTTTTTCTGGTGTTGGAGATACTTTAGGTGTAGGAGCAACAGATGGTGTTTGCGGTTGAGATTTTTTAGTCTCGGTTGGTGAGGGGGTAGCAACAACTATCTTTTGTTGTTGTTTTGGTTCCTCTGCTATATCTTGAATAGTTTTTCCTTCCCGTAATTGTCTGACTATCGGTGCTTCTGGCAATCGATTTTTTTTTGTCGGGTTTGGAGGTAAAGGTGTTTTTTGTGGTTGAGTATTAGTATTATTTTCTGTTGGAGCAACAGCAGTTTTATTTTCAACTTTATCTTGGTAACGTTGTGGAGGCAATTTTAAATTTGCTGAGTATGATTTCTCAGTTGAGTTTTCACCTACAGAAGTTTCATCTGTAGGATCTATCTCTAGAGTTGGACGACGAGATAAACCTGATTCATAGACTTTATCTGTCAAGTTTAAATTTTTCCTAATTTGATATTCATCTATTTGACTTTGGTTTGGATCTTGTGGTGGTTCAATTTGAAATATGTCTACAGGTGGACGATTTGTACTAGGTAGTGGGGGTGGATATATTGGTGTTGTTGGTAATGGCGATCTACCTGGTATGGATGGATTGGGAAATTCTCTTAAATACGGATTTCTGGGCAACCTGGAAACAGAAGGAGTGGAAAAAGAGGGGGTAGAAGAGGATGAGGAAGTAGAATCTAGGGGTGGTAATTTTGGTAAATTGTAGTCTGAGGGATCTACTGGTATTGTCGGCAATTCTGAAGATGGAGATTGGGAAAAAAATGGTATTTCACCTGGATTTGGTGGTGTAATAGGAGAAAAGTCTGGAGGTGCTGGTATTGTAGAAAATGTAATTTCTGGTTCTTCTGGTTGGGGCAGAAGTTCAAGTTGTTCTGGTGTTAATTCGACTAATCCTACTGTTGGTGGTAATTTAGCTTTCTCAGAGAATAGGGATAGTTTTGGTAAGTTAATTCCTAAAATGGCATGGATAATCACAGAAGTAAAGAGTGCTATCCATATTGGTTGACGGAGGGTGTCTGTTAAAGAGGATTGTTCAATGGGTTGATCTAGATCTAGGGAGGAAAAGTCAGACATATTAGGAAACTCCTATAAGGTATAAAAGTAAAAGTTTAGTTTATAATTTAACTAGCTATCAGCATTCAGTTTTCAGCATTAGGATATGAATAAGTATAGCACTACAAAAAACTGTTCAGAAATTAATTAAATTAAAATCATCTACAGCCTTGTTTTGATTTTAGCTGATAACAGCGTTATGACTTGGTTAGCTGTTTGTGTTGCACACCATCCCCTAGAGAATAATTTTGGTGCTGGAATACTTAAAGCTATAATAGATTATTTTAAACAAATATAGCGATACATAAATATCTTAGGACATTTCTCTATTCCCTATTCCTTACAACCAAAATTTATTGTCTTAACCAAAAGACGTAGTGCTATATGATATATTTATGTATGAATATATGTAATAAATATCTCTCTTATTTAACCAATGACAGAATTCTATACCTGGAAAGGATATAGTTGTGCTTATGAATTGTATCCACAAAAACAGGATGATACTAGTAGTATACCTTTATTACTAATACACCCAATTGGTGTCGGTTTATCTAAATTTTTCTGGCATAGATTTTGTTCTCTATGGCAGGAGGAAAATTTCCCAAATCCTATCTATAATCCTGATTTATTAGGGTGTGGAGAAAGTGATATGCCATCTGTGGCATATTACCCTGTAGATTGGGCTGAACAATTACAATATTTTTTAGAGACAATTGTGCAAAGACCAGTAATTTTAATTGTGCAAGGTGCTTTATTTCCTGTGGCTGTATCTCTAGTCAAACTGCAACAAAAATCCAATTTAATTTCTGGTCTAATCTTATCAGGACCTCCTCAACTGGAGTTAATGCAAAAATCTAGTTCACCTGTGCAAAATAAATTGAGATGGAATCTTTTTTATTCACCAATTGGTAAAGCTTTTTATCGCTATGCACGCAGTAGAAATTTTTTAGATTCTTTCTCTAAAAAACAATTATTTGCTAATGCTAATCAAGTTGACAAAGAATGGTTAGATACTCTGACAAAAGGAGCAAAAAAACCTCAAAGTCAATATGCTGTTTTTTCTTTTTTAGCAGGCTTTTGGAGACAGGATTTTAGTCAGACGATCGCTCAGATTAATCAACCGACTTTAGTATTAGTAGGAAGTCAAGCATCAACTATTAGTAAAACAGACACAACTGAAACTCCAGAACAAAAAATGAACAGTTATTTAAAATATTTGCCTCAAGCAAAAGGTAATCAAATATCAGGGCGAAATGTTTTACCTTATGAGTCAACAGAAGAATTTATTAAAGTTGTAAATCAATTTTTAGTAACAATTAATTAAGGGCTTAAAACCCTATAAAAAAATATCAAAATATAAGTAGTTATTAGCTGGCTTGTTGTTGAGTGTATCAAAGCAATTGAGAAATTGAGAGAAAATAAAAAGTTAATGCCGAACTATTCTCCCTTAATCCTAGCAGTAATTATTCATTATTAATTAGGGGTTGCCCTCAAAAGTCTGATGGTGAAGGGAGGGAGTAGGGAGTAGGTAGTAGTGAAAACTCAACACAGACAGGGAGTTATACAGGAGGTACTCAGAAAAATTATCCTTTGCTCCAACCTCCATGACTCTTACCCAAATACTAACTTTTTGAGCTGATATAGCTTACAATCTCCTACTTTTTCCGGAATTGAAAATGCTCAAATCTTTATCTGCCCATGCTTTGATATTTATTCAGCCAACCCTAATTACTCTTTGCGAAGCATTCTGAAGAAAAGCAAAAGAAAGGAAAGAAATAGCTGACTATAAAGAGATTAATACTTACGTCAAAATATCGGAAAATTAGAATTAGGTATAAAGTCAAATGAGTAGAGCTGAGAATAATAGTAAAACTGAAACACTAAACAGCACGATTTTAATTGTGGATGATAATCCAATCAATATGAAATTAGCAGTTAGTGTTTTGGAGAGCTATAATTTTAATATTTTAGTATCTCTTAATGGTGAGAATTGTTTAAAACAAGCAAGAGAAAATAGTCCAGATATTATTTTACTCGATGTTTTAATGCCTGGAATTGATGGCTTTGAAACCTGTAAACGCTTAAAAGCCGATCCAGAAACTAGAGATATTCCTGTAATTTTTATGACGGCTTTATCAGATACAGAGGATAAAATTACTGGGTTTGAACTGGGAGCAGTAGATTACGTTACTAAACCAATCAAAATAGATGAGGTTTTAGCAAGAGTAAAAGTGCATATACAACTGCGAAAATTAACTAAAAAATTAAAGGATAAAAATGTACTGCTCCAAGAAGAAATTCAGCAAAAAATAATAACAGAAGCAAAGCTTCAAGAAACATTAAAAGAGTTACAAGTAGCCCAAAAAGAAATTATTGCTAAAGAAAAACTTGCCTACTTAGGTACTTTAACTTCAGGTATTGCTCATGAACTTTGTAATCCTCTCAATTTTGTTCAGAATTTTGCTCAACTTTCGTCAGAATTACTAGATGAATTTATGGAGGATTTAACTTTAGAAAATAAAAAAATTGAAGCTGAAAAATTTGAGAATTTTACAGAAATAATCAATGACTTAAAACATAATACAGAAGGAATTTATCAACATAGTAAAAGAGCTGAACGAATTATTAGAATGATGGTCAAACACGCACGACTTGATAGTAGTCAGTTACAATCTAGTAATTTGAATAAAATTTTAACGGAATCATTACAATTTGCTGGTAAAAGTCTCTGGGAAAAAGATGAATTTCCGCTCAAAATTAATACTAATTACGATGATTCAATAGGTGCAGTTTTAGTTTCATATTCCGATTTGATTCAGGCTTTTATTAATATGTTTGATAATTCCTATTACGCTCTCAAAGCTAAGTTAGAACAACAGGAATCTATCAATCAAGATTTTACTCCTACTTTATTTATAAAAACCTGTAACTTAGGAGAAAAAGTAGAAACTCGGATCTATGACAATGGAATAGGAATAAACTCAAAAATAAGAGAGAAAATTTTCGATCCATTTCTAACTACTAAACCACCTGGAGAAGGAATAGGTTTGGGTTTATCTCTCACTTATGAAATTATTGTTGGACAATATAATGGCAGTATTCAAGTAGAAACTAAACTAGGAGAATATAGTGAATTTATCATTGAAATTCCTGTAACAAAAGATATAGCTGAATTTAGAATGCAGAATGCAGAAGTCAGAAGTTAAATTCGTAGCATGGACTAAATTTGAGAAGTCCGAAAATGTTCTGGCAGTAATGGCAACTACTATACAAGATAGGATAAAACTAAATTATGAGTCAGAAGCACTCAATATATCAAGATTCAATTCTGGGTTTATGGAGCTTCTACTTATTTAGTCAAAAGACATCACAAAGTACCTTTTGATAACCAGATTTGGTATAATACCAATTTAATAAATATTTGCTACAGATGAATTAACTATTTAGGGCTGGCTGATTAAATCTAAAAGCATTGACATATAAAGACAAGTGCCTTTTTTGGGTCAAAAAAAGTGTGCCTGTTTCAGCTCTTCATGCTCAAAAAGTTCGTATTTTAGGCGCATAGTTGGGCAGAAAAATCAAGGGATAATTCTTACTTCTACCTTCTCTAAATTCCCCGTTACTCCTGTATCCTGGCTCCCCTCCAGGGAGGGGCGGGGGTGGGTTGGGTTAGTGGTGGGTTGTCTCCTACCCCTACTAAAAGACTTTTGAGCGCAAACCCTATTTATGAGGAGTCACAATGAATTACTTCAATACCATTTTTTCGGTTGTAAATCCTCTTGTTTATCAAAGGAATATCTTCTTTCATTAATTGATAATGGATAATTAACTCTGGTTAAAAGTAAGCATTCAGCTATTAGCTGTCACCTTTCAGCGATAATATCAAATCCGGTAGTATCGGTATAAAAAAGCGTAGAAACCGGGTTTGTTTTAAATGCCCTGTTGTATAACATCTACTTCCGACAAACCCGGTTTCTTATAACACTTCCATGAAGAGCGGATTTGATATAAAACCTCAAGCTTAAAGAGAAGGTTTAAGTGAATATCGACTTGAAAACTGGCTTCTGTAGTAAGATTTAATTCTCAATAATAAAGCTTTTATCAGCAAAACTAAAAGCAAGAGCTGATAGCTGAGAGCTGACGGCTGAATGCTTACGGTTAAAACCATACTTAATTGAATATAAATAAATCTTATTGTTCTTTATTATCAATCAATAATGGATAGTCTATAATGAAAATTATCTATAATTATTAATTATTAATAGAGGCTTTATAGCTTGATTTTTCGGTAAAAAGCAAAATAAAACAATAATTTGTGCAAATATTTATCTAAAATCAATCTTAACTAAATAAAATCTTAAAAAAATAGGTTGACTTATTGGAAGATCGCTATTTTTTTATATATTAAAATATTAAAACAGAAACTTTAACAAACCATTGGAGAAAATTTGATGCAAGTTGCACCTAAACCAGAAACAACAACAATTAACTATTCCCCACCAGAAACCATTACCCTTGATGTAAGTGGGATGAAATGCGCCGGATGTGTTAAAGCAGTGGAGCGGCAACTAACTCAACAAACAGGCGTTATCTCTGCTCGCGTTAACCTGGCAACCGAAGTCGCAACTGTTGAATGCCAAACAAACCAGATAGATCCGAATACCCTCGCCCAAAAACTCACAGATAACGGTTTCCCGACTCAACCACGCCTCGATACCTCCGAAACAGACGCCGCCAATAAACAAAGTGAACGCCATCGTCAAGAAATTAAACAGCAAATTTGGCGCATAGCGATCGCTTCTTTGCTACTAATTCTCTCAGGTGTCGGACATTTAGGACACTTCATCGGCGTAGAAATTCCTATTCTGGGGAATATTTGGTTTCATGCAGTTTTAGCTACCGTCGCTCTATTACTACCAGGGCGGGAAATTATTATTGATGGTGCTCGTAGCCTGTTACGCAACGCCCCCAATATGAATACTTTAGTTGGTTTGGGTGCTGTTACTGCCTATACTGCTAGTATTGTTGCTTTGTTATTTCCACAGTTGGGATGGGAATGCTTTTTTGATGAACCTGTAATGATCCTTGGTTTTATCCTCTTGGGTAAAACCCTTGAGCAACAAGCAAGATATCGGGCAGCATCTACCCTACAATCATTAATTGCACTCCAACCAGCAACTGCACGTTTAGTTCCTCCACCCAATGGCAACAATAATTCTTCTGAGTCTGTAGAAATTCCTGCTTCACGAGTCAAAGTGGGAGAATATTTACAAGTATTACCTGGGGAAAAATTTCCTGTGGATGGGGAAATATGTGATGGTAAAACTACTGTGGATGAGTCTATGCTAACTGGAGAGTCGATACCTGTAGTTAAAGAATTTGGAACTAATGTTGCTGCGGGAACTATTAATAAGTCTAGCGCTATAGTTATCGAGGCAACTCGCACAGGTTCAGAAACTACATTAGCTCAAATTGTCAAATTAGTTGAAACTGCCCAAACTAGAAAAGCACCCATTCAAAATTTAGCAGATACGGTAGCAGGATATTTTACTTATGGCGTGATGACTATTGCTAGTATTACATTCTTATTCTGGTATTTTGTCGGTACTAATATTTGGTCTCACGTTTTGCAAACATCAACTCACGAGGGGATGATGATGAGTCATTCTACTTCCCCTCTACTTTTGAGCTTGAAATTAGCGATCGCTGTTTTGGTTATTGCTTGTCCCTGTGCATTAGGTTTAGCAACACCAACTGCTATATTAGTCGGTTCGGGTGTGGGAGCCCAAAGAGGTTTATTGATTAAAGGTGGGGATATATTGGAAAAGGTGCATGAGTTAGATACTGTCGTTTTTGACAAAACTGGAACCTTGACTACCGGACATCCGACTGTCACCGACTTAGTAGGGGATAACCCAGAATGGTTATTACAAGTTGCTGCTACTGTAGAAAGTGGTGCGAGTCATCCTTTAGCAGAGGCAATTTTACAAAAAGCAGAGGAAGAAAATGTGGCGTTATTACCAGCAACAGATTTTTATACTGAACCAGGTTTAGGAATATCTGCTGTTGTTGATGGTAAGGTAGCTTTAGTTGGTAACTGGGAATGGTTGAACAAGCATCAAGTTATTGTTGAGCAGGAAAATATTTCTACTTTAACAGGTAAAACAGCAGTATATGTTGCTGTTGATGGGGTGTTAGTTGGAATTATTGGAGTTAGTGATGTTTTGCGCAATGATGCTCAAGTAACAGTTAAACGTCTGCAAAATATGGGTTTAAGAGTAATGTTATTAACAGGCGATCGCTCTTCTGTTGCCGAAACTATTGCGCAACAGTTAGGTTTAACTACTGAAGATGTTTTAGCAGAAGTACCACCGGAAGGTAAAGCTCAGGCGATCGCTACTTTACAGTCAAAAGGTGAGAAAGTGGGAATGGTAGGAGATGGTATTAATGATGCTCCTGCTTTAGCTCAAGCGAATGTAGGTATTGGAATGCAAGCAGGTACAGATGTGGCGGTGGAAACTGCTGATATTGTCTTGATGCAGGATAAGTTGATGGATGTGGTAGAGTCTATTAAACTTAGTCGCACCACTTTCAACAAAATTCGTCAAAATCTGTTTTGGGCATTTGCCTATAATATTGTTGGTATTCCTGTAGCTGCGGGGGTATTGTTGCCGAGTTTAGGAATTATTCTTAGTCCTAGTGCTGCGGGTGCTTTGATGGCTTTTAGTTCTGTGAGTGTTGTGACTAACTCTTTATTATTGCGTAGCACATTTCGTTGAAATTAGACTGCAAGTAGGGACGTTCCATGGAGCATCCCTAGACTATAGGAAGCAATCTCAGGGTTTGAGGAGATTGCTTCCTTCCACTCCGTTCCAGTCGCAATGACTTGGGTATAATAATTATCCGGATTTTATATGAACGAAACCTCCTGCCTTCTCAATTCTCAAGTTGTCATTGCGACGATAGGAAGCAATCTCAGG
>NZ_JBNHER010000322.1:0-12496 GCF_050015975.1 Dapis purpurea BLCC-M126
GTAGGGCTTCAGCCCGAAATCAAGGAGTGGGGCTAAAGCCCTACTACGAACCTAATTTTTCAACTCTTTCAATACCTCGGACGTAATCGGATTTTCACCCTTTTTCAAAGTATCTATCCAACCTTTATTTGCTTGTAGTAGGGCTTCAGCCCGAAATCAAGGAGTGGGGCTAAAGCCCTACTACGAACCTAATTTTTCAACTCTTTCAATACCTCGGACGTAATCGGATTTTCACCCTTTTTCAAAGTATCTATCCAACCTTTATTTGCTTGTAGTAGGGCTTCAGCCCGAAATCAAGGAGTGGGGCTAAAGCCCTACTACGAACCTAATTTTTCAACTCCTCCAATACCTCCTCAGTAAATGGATTTTCTCCTTTTTTCAAAGTCTCTATCCAACCTTCAAATTTTGCCTTTTTCTCCCCATCTCCCATCGAATCTACATATACTTGAATATCCTCAATCGCTCCCTGATAATCCCCAGTTAATGCCCTCGCTAAACCATGAATGCGCCGAATCCCACCATCATCAGGACTCAACTGAACTGCTTTTTCACAGGCAAACATCACATCTTGAGCCTGATTATTTAAGCTGCCAAACTTACATAATTCTCCCCAATCATTAGCAGCTATTTCTAACTCTGAATCTAATTTTTGTGCTTCATTATAAAGACTAATTGCATCTTCTATTTTTCCCTCTTTTGCTAAATTTTTACCCTCTTCTACTTTGACAGGAGCAACAAACTTATTCGCCACAATTTCCGGTTTTGTTTCTTTAGCTTTTGTATCAGGCTCGAGGTCAATTTCTTCATCCAATTCTTGGGCGCGTTTCAAGATAGAAACTGCTGTTTTTATGTCTTCTTTTTCTCCTGTTTTTGCCAGCTTTTTAGCCTCTGCAATTAAACTACGATGAACCGGAAGTTGATCACAAGTTCTCTCATATTTATCCAACCCACTATTCATATACTGCTGCCACTCCTCCACTGTTAAATTCCGACTAAGACGACTACAAGCTTCTGCAATTAAATCTTTTGTCATTACCCAATGGACGCGGACGGTATTGTCAAAACTGGCTGTAGCAATGGTTTTGCCGTCCGGGCTAAAGGCTACTGCATTTACCCTGTCCTGGTGAAGTAGGGTAGCGAGGGCTTGGTTGGTGTCAGCATCCCACAGACGGGCAGTTTTGTCAGAACTTGCAGTAGCAATGGTTTTGCCGTTGGGGCTAAAGGCTACTGCCCATACCCTGTCCTGGTGGACTATGGTATTGAGCGGTTGGCTGGTGTCAGCATCCCAAAGGCGGACAGTATTGTCATCACTTGCAGTGGCAATAGTTTTGCCATCCGGGCTAAAGGCTACTGCATTTACCCAGTCCTGGTGGAGTAGGGTAGTGACTTGTTGGCCGGTTGTAGCATCCCAGAGGCGGGCAGTTTTGTCTTTACTTGCAGTAGCAATTGTTTTGCCGTCGGGGCTAAAGGCTACTGCAAATACCCTGTCCTGGTGGAGTAGGGTAGTGACTTGTTGGCCGGTTGTAGCATCCCAAAGGCGGACAGTATTGTCATCACTTGCAGTGGCAATGGTTTGGCCGTTCGGGCTAAAGGCTACTGCATTTACCCAGTCCTGGTGGAGTAGGGTAGCGATTTCTTTGCCAGTGTTCGCATTCCAGAGGCGGGCAGTATTGTCAGAACTTGCAGTAGCAATCGTTTGGCCGTCCCGGCTAAAGGCTACTGCTATTACTGTGTCCTGGTGGATTAGGGTAGCCACTTGTTCACCATTCTCAGCATTCCAGAGGCGAACAGTTTTGTCATCACTTGCAGTAGCAATGGTTTGGCCGTCCGGGCTAAAGGCTACTGACCAGACATTGGACTGGTGGAGTAGGGTAGGGAGTTCTGGGCTAGTGTCAGCATTCCAGAGGCGGGCAGTTTTGTCATCACTTGCAGTGGCAATTGTTTTGCCGTCCGGGCTAAAAATTACTGACCAGACATCGGACTGGTGGTTGAGAGTAACAATGTTTTCGCCAGTGTCAGCATCCCAGAGGCGGGCGGTAATTACACTTGTAGTAGCAATGGTTTTGCTGTCGGGGCTAAAGGCTACTGCATATACCGAGTCCTGGTGAGGTAGGGTAGCAATTTCTTGGCCAGTGTCAGCATCCCAGAGGCGGGCGGTTTTGTCATAACTTGCAGTGGCAATGGTTTTGCTGTCGGGGCTAAAGGCTACTGCTATTACCCAGTCCTGGTGGAATAGAGTCGCGAGTTCTTGGCCGGTGTTAGCATTCCAGAGGCGGGCAGTTTTGTCATTACTTCCTGTAGCAATGGTTTTACCGTCGGGGCTAAAGGCTACTGCCCATACATTGTCCTGATGTTTCAGGGTGGCGAGTTGTTGGCCGGTGTTCGTATCCCAGAGCCGGGCAGTTTTGTCATAACTTCCTGTAGCAATGGTTTTGCCGTCCGGGCTAAAGGCTACTGCCCATACTGTATCTTGGTGGAGTAGGGTAGCAATTTCTTGGCCGGTGGTAGCATCCCAGAGGCGGGCAGTTTTATCATCACTTGCAGTGGCAATTGTTTTGCCATCGGGGCTAAAGGCTACTGCTCTTACCCTATCCTGATGGAGTAGGGTAGAGAGTTCTTGCCCGGTGTCAGCATCCCAGAGGCGGGCAGTTTTATCATTACTTGCAGTGGCAATTGTTTTGCCATCGGGGCTAAAGGCTACTGCTCTTACCCTATCCTGATGGAGTAGGGTAGAGAGTTCTTGCCCGGTGTCAGCATCCCAGAGGCGGGCAGTTTTATCATTACTTGCAGTGGCAATGGTTTTACCGTCGGGGCTCAAGGCTACTGCATTTACCCCATCCTGGTGTAGTAGGGTATGCAGATGATCTGGTAGTTTAGTTAGTCCATTGCGGATAGCTCCATCGGCTGCTTTTTGGGGGATATCTAAAAACTGATCGCCGAAGAATTTCCTGACAACTTTCCTCCACCCAGACTCTCGCCATTTTTTAAATTCTTCGACTGTTTTCATTGACTGAACTCCCAACAAAACACTTGTATCATAACGGTTATAATTTCTGACAATCTCTGCTTGTGCTGCCATCTGACGAGTGAAGGATACTTCAGTATTATGTTGACTACGTTTAGCTATCCATTGCTGAACCAAAGCAAAAGCAGATACCCCAGTCATCAAAACTGAAAAAATCACCAAAATTTGATTCCGTCTTTGAGCTAACCTCCTAGCTTTTTGCTCTTGTTCAAATTCCCTTTTTTTCCGTTCTTTTTCTTCTACTTCCCAACGTTTTCTCAACTCTTGACTTGCTCTAACAAACTCATAAGCAAATCCATCTAACAAACCCATATCCCCATATTTTGTCACATATTCTTCTGCTTTTATTAACTGTCCTTCTCGCCATAACCAATCATCTTTTTCTCCTTGGTTTTTCCATTCTTTCGCATCTGCTTCTATCTTCCTTTCTAATGGCAAAGCCTCTTGATATTCTTCTACCCATTCCCTCAGTTTTTCCCAACTTCTAATTAATTCTTCGTGAATAACGTCTAATAATGTTCCTTTCTCTGATTTGTCTTTGGTAATTAGTCGATTATTAGGGTTAGCTAATTTATCACTTACTTCTAACAAAAGTTCTAAACTATGTTGTTCATTAGGCAATTCTTCTAAGATGACTCTTCTCCGAGTATCTGTAATTTTTCCCGAATTAACTGTTTGTTCTCCAGGCTGAACTAATTCTAAAAATATTCTCTTGGCAATAGACTTTTCCTCTTTAGTTAGACTTTCAAATACTTCATTAGCTTGTTTGGTTAAAGTACCTTTAATTCCACCTAACTTTCTATAAGTTGCCAGAGTTAAATATTTAGTTTTCTCCTCTCCTTGAGTTGCATATTTCCAAAGTACATCTAGAGTATATTGGAGCAGAGGTAAACTACCAGGATTTCGCAAAAAGTCTTGTGTCATTTGGGCTACTAATCCTGGTTCTACTCCCATCCCTACTAATTCGGCTGGCTTTTTTATTGCTTCCTCTATTTCTGATTTTTCCAGAGGGGTTACTAAGAATTGATGTTCTTTAATTTGAGTAGCTAAACCAGGATATTTTGAACATTGGTCGAGAAAATCTGCCCGCATTCCTAAGATTAAGCAAAGTTTGTTTTGAATAGTTTCATTTCTAAGAGCTTCTAAAAAACAATCGAAAAATTCCTGTCGTTTTTCGTGAGTTTCACAGAGGGTAAAAAATTCTTCAAATTGGTCGATTACTATGATGATTCTTTCTGTGTCTGCTGACTGAATAAAGTCGATTAATTTGGCTGTTAAATTCTCTGGTTTTTCTACTTCTATATTATCGGGATTATTGGGATTATTTGATTTCTGAGGTGCAGTTTTAGATCCCCCCCAGCCCCCCTTAAGAAGGGGGGAGTTTTGAATTTCTTCCTGTGTTAGGAGGGAGTCTTCACTTTCTAAGGAAGCAGCCTTCAAAGTCCCCCTTTCCAAGGGGGATTTAGGGGGATCTTCTATAATTGCCTGTTGTAGATTTTCCAGAGGTGTTGCAGTCGGAGTAAAAGGATTTAGATATTCCCATCTATCACTTCCTGATATTTTCTGCCCCCTTTTCAATTGATATAACAAACCTGCTCTTAATAAAGAAGATTTTCCACTGCCGGATGCTCCTAATATTGCCACAAAATTATTCGTTCTTACCTTGTCAATTAATTCATCTGTTAACCTAGTTCTGCCATGAAAAAATACTGCATCTTCTTCCTTTTCTGTGAAATAAGATAAAGCACGATAAGGAGGAGTATTTTGCCAACGTTCATCTACAGGTTGAGTCGGACTATTAGTTGTTAAAATAATCGCATTTCCTGAATTATGAAATACAGGAGCTTGAGCAGTATCTAGCATATTCTTTTTAATAGAATCTGCCAATATATAGTTAGTTACCCAACCATCTACAGAATTTTCTGGATTTAAACCTTTGAGTAATCTAGCCGTAAAAACACCTTGTTCTCCATCTATTTGTTCCACACTTGTTTCAAAGGAACGAGCAGCAGTAATAAAACAACGACTTACTTGTTTTCCCGTACCAGGATCTGCCTCTTGAAAGTTCAAAAATTCTCCGCTAAAACAACAGTCTAACCAAACTATTTGTGTTTTGACTGGACTATTTTTTAATAATTGTTTTAACCAATTTAAAGAAATACCATATTTCTCATTTTTGATTTGAGCATCACTGGTAGCTAAAAATCCTTCTTGAATTCCTCCTTTTTCTTTCAAATAACCATGTCCGGCAAAAAAGAGTAAAGCCACATCAGGAACTTCATTTTTTGATGGAGGATTAAATAAATTAATAATCCTTTTTTCTAGGTCATTAACTTTGACAAGACCATTAGGAACAAATCTAGCTTGACCTTCTTCGTTATAAGTTTTAGGTAAACGTTGTACATGAAACTTGCCGTATTTTTCTAACATTTCGGCGATCGCTTCAGCATCTTTGACGGGTGCTTTGAGGTTTAAATCTCCAGGTTTCTTTTTTTTGAGAAATGGGTAGGAATTAATGCCAACGACTAATGCTTCTCTATTCATAATTGTTAATTATCTACTAATAGTTTGGACAAAAAAATAAGGTTTAAAGCCTCCCTATGAGCTAGGGATACTGATAACTGATAACTGAAATGCTTCTCTATTCATAATGATTAATTATTTGCTAGGTCTATAGAAGTTATAATTAGAGTTCGTAGTAGGACTTTATCCCTATCTATAGTTCGGGCTAAAGCCCTACTACAAACAAAAACTTTTTAACCAATCCTCTTCTTTTCAAGAATAGGTAATTATTAATTGTTAATTGTTAATTATTAATTATTGAAGCACCATTTTTAATTAACCGGATATTATCATGGTGGTGCGTTACGACGGATTGTTAAATACCTTTGACAGCGAGTAATTAATGCCGTCTAATACCACTTTGAAAGCAGTAGGGGCGAATGGCCATTAGCTACGCACAACTTTCCTAGGGAATGCTCCGCATTCATGTCGGCTCTTAGCCGAAACGTTTTATATGTCGCGTAGCGAAACGCCCCTACCACTAACATCAAATCTGGATAATTAGTTATTGTAAGTCATTGCGACTGGAACGGAATGGAAGGAAGTAATCTCGTGCAACCCCTGAGATTGCTTCCTATCGTCGCAATGACGATTTTTCAGCCTGATTATATCTAATTTATTTTTGAAAATATAATAGTCGAGCAAAAGCTTAATTTTGAGTTAATTGGGATTGAAAGCTTATATCTGATAAAGTTGCTAGGATGAGGATACTCAATATAAATATGATACAAAAAAATCAAGAATACAATTATCAAGTAGGTAATTATTTAACACCAAATCATCCCACTTATGTCAGACGAGCGGCAGACCAAGAATTATTTAATGCTTTGAAAGCGGGTGAATATTGTTATGTATTAAGTTCTCCACAAACGGGTAAATCAAGTTTAAAAGTTAGGACAATTCAACTTTTACAAGCAGAAAATATTATCTGTATTGAGCTCGACATGACTAGAGTTAACAATCAACTTTTAACTCTAGAAGAATGGTATATTCAAGTAATTTTAACTTTAGAGAAAACTTTTATATTTCCTCGACATTTCCCGGAATTATGGTGGGAAGAAACAGCAGATATGGCTGCAGATGAAAAATTATTTATGTTTATTGAAGAAGTCTTGCTAGCCAATACTCAGAATGAAAGGATAGTAATTTTTATAGATGAAGTTAATGATGATAGTGTTGTTAATTCTGGTTGGGGTAGTTTAGGAGTATTACTGGATTATTGTCTCCAGGAAAGAGCAAATAATCCAGCATTTAAACGTTTAACATTTGCCTTGCTAGGGATAACAATACCTAATAATTTAGTAGATGTATGTAAACATATTGAACTTACTAGCTTCAAAATAGAACAAGTGGCCCATTTTGTGAACAGATTTGAAGGGATAGTAAAAAAGCCACTAAAAGTTATGGAAGAAATATTATTTTGGTCTGGCGGGCAACCATTTTTAACACAAAAATTATGTCAAATAGTTATTAATTATCTAGGAGAAAGAGGGGTAGAAGAAAATTATAATGATGTAGCTTTAGTAGAAGATTTAGTAAAAATTTGTGTGATAGAAAATTGGGATGCACAAGATTACCCTGCTCATTTCAACAAAATACAAAATCTGTTGCTGAGAAATATACAGAAATCTAAAAGTCATTTAGACATATATCAACAATTATTAAAACATGGCAGGTTAAAGCCACCTGGTGAAAATAATCAGAAATTTCAGAATGATGCGATCGCCAATAGTAAATGGGAGATAAAAGAGTTATTGAGGTCGGGGTTAGCAAAAATCAATCGGGGATTTTTAGAGGTATATAGTCCTATTTATGCAGAAATTTTTAATCAAGAATGGGTAGAAAAATCTCTAGCACAAATATCTCAATCTGTTCCTGTAGTTGATCAGGAAAAATTAGAGTTAAATGATTTGAATAGTCAGGAGCAAAGTTGGCAAAAAGAAGCAAATATTTCTAACTCGGAAATTCTAGAAAATCACAAAAATCATAGTAATGGTGTGATTAATCCAGAACAAAAAACACTAGGAAATCCCTTAGAGTTAAATGAGTTGAACAGTCAGGTGACAAATTTTCAACTAGGAGCAAATATTTTTGACTTGGTAAATCAGAAAAATCACAAAATTAATAGTAATTATGGAATTAATTTAGAACAAAAACAACTGGAAAATCCATTAGAGTCAAATGAGTTGAACACTCAAGTAACAAACTTGGATTTAGGAGCAAATCTTTCTGACTTGGAAATTTCAGAAAATCATAAAACTCATAGTAATAATCTGATTCAGTCACAACAGAAACAACTAGAAACGCCAAAACAAAAAAATACTCGTCAGAAAAATAAAATTAAACTACAGCAGCAACAGATAGAAACACCCAAACAAAAAATCAATAATCATCAAAATCCAAATAATCAAGTAAGTCGCAAAAAAGTTAAAAAATCCCCAAAACGTCAGAATAAAAAACTAAAAATAGGAGTAGCAGGATTAGCCATAGTATCAATAGTAGCTATAACTGGCGTTGCCTGGGCAACCAAACTTTTCCAAGATAAACAAAACCAACTTCAAAGAGCAGAATATCAACTAGAAAAAGCCAAATACGAACTACAAGAAGCACAAATAGGAACAAAATTAGAACGGCAAGGAATTAACTCTCTCAGACAATTTGAAAATGCACAAATAGAAGCATTACTATCAGCAATGCAAACAGGGAAAGAACTACAAGAATTAATTAAAGGCGATCGCCCACTCCAATATTATCCAGCCACAAGTCCGATATTTGCCTTACAACAAATTCTTAATAAGATTCACGAAAAAAACCAAATTCCCAACATCAAAAACATTGCCATAAGTCCTAATAATCAACTGTTAGCTACAGTCAGCAATGATGGTACAGCTAAACTCCTAAAATTCTCAGGTCAGCCTATTTCTCAGTTGAGAGGACATCAGGGGAAAGTCTCTAAAATTAAATTTGCTCCAGAAGGCGACCTTCTAGCTACAGCAGCAGACGATGGTACAGCTATAATATGGGATTTTCTGGGTAAGCAGCAAGTAGAACTAAAAGGCCATGAAGGTCAAATTTGGCAAATTACCTTTAGTCCCAATGGTAAACTGCTAGCTACTGCTGGAGAAGACGGCACTGCCAGAATTTGGGATATCTCAGGCAAGAAAATAGCTACTCTCAAAAAACATAAAGGTCGTATCTTAGATGTCACATTTAGTTCTGATGGAAAATATTTAGCTACTGCTGGATGGGATGGTACTGCCAGAATTTGGAGTCGATCAGGTAGACAGTTAGCCAGACTTAGGGGACATCAAGGTAGTGTAGAAAAAGTCATATTTAGCCCTGATGGAAAATATCTAGCTACTGCTGGATGGGATGGCACTATTAGAATTTGGTGGCGTCGTTCCGGTAAACTCCTAGCAAAACTTAAAGGTGGGGTATGGAATGTTAGCTTTAGTCCCGATAGTAAAAGGTTGGTTACGGCCGGAGAAGATGGAGCAGCTAATATTTGGGATGTTTCTGGCCAACTATTAGGGACACTTTCTGGACATCAAGGAATTGTCACCAGTGTCAGTTTTAGTCCCGATGGTCAACGTTTAGCTACAGCAGGTAGTGATGGTAGTGTGAAAATTTGGAACAATAATGGCAATTTGTTGACCAATCTTCAAGGACATCAAGGCCGGGTTTGGGAAATCAATTTTAGTTCTGATGGAGAATTAATATTAACTTTGGGAGAAGATGGTACTGGCAGAATTTGGGAATTAGGGGGTAATCACGACGCAAAAATTAAGGGTAATTCTGGTATTTTTAGGGCAGTAAGTTTTAGTCCAAATAATCAGAGATTAGCAACAGCGGCAGTTGATGGTGTTGCCCGTATCTGGGATATTTCTGGAAAGCCTTTAGCTCAATTCAATGGATATTTAGGTATGTTTGGCGATATGAGTTTTAGTCCTGATGGTCAACGCATAGCTACTGCTGGAGATAATGGCCAAGCAAGAATTTGGCAGGTTTCGGGAGAGGAATTAATAGAGTTTGAGGGTAAGGAGGGTAGGGCAAAACAGATTAGTTTTAGTCCCGATGGACAACGTTTGGCAACGGTGGGAGAAGATGGTGTTGCTCGCATCTGGAACAATTCTGGTCAGCAGTTGGCTGAGTTAAAGGGTCATAATGGCCGTGTTTTGGATGTGGATATTAGTCCTGGTGGGCAGTATATTGGTACTGCTGGAGAGGATGGCATTGCGAAAATTTGGGATAGTTCTTTTCAGCTTGTGTCAGAATTAAAGATTATTTCTAGTTGGGTTGAGAGTATTGGTTTTAGTCCATCAGGAGAGTATATAGCTACGGGAGATAGTAATGGAATGGTGAAAATATGGGATTTTTCGGGTAATCAAATTACTGATCTAAAAGGTCATATTGGTAGTGTGAAAAATTTGACTTTTACTGCTGATGGGGAACAGGTGATTAGTATGGGAAAAGATGGAATTGTGAGAGTTTGGGATATTTCTGGAAGACAAATAGCTCAATTTGAAAATGCAAAGGGTTTAAGTTTGGATGGTAAATATGTGGCAACTTTAGCGGATAATGATTTACAGTTGTGGCGCGTGAAAGGGTTAAATGATTTGTTAAAAAGTTCTTGTGATTGGCTGGAGGATTATTTTGTTACCCATCCACAGGTAAGAGAATTTTTAGAAGTTTGTGAGTAGTTTAATCAGTTATCGGTTATCAGTTTTTTTGATGAATTAAGTAAGGATTTGTTTAAGAAGGCTTATATTAACTGAAGAGCAACTTACTTTATGCTAGAAATTATCTGAAATATATCAATAATAATTGTTGATTTTAAGATAAGACGAGCTTCAATAATTGATAATTGATAATTGATAGTTGATAATTGATAATTACCTCTCCCTAAAAGGAAGAGGATTTAATAAAAGGAAAATTTTTTCTCTCTTGGTCGATTGGATATAGCATTTCGGCTAAGAGCCGACATGAAAAGCGTAGCGGCTCTGCAAAAGCGGGAAACCTCGCCATCCCATCCTAAGGTCATGCTCCGCAAAGACCGCTTGTTTATCCTTTAAAGAAGAGGCTTTAAACCTTAATTATTCGGTAATTATAATCTAGCTAAAAGGCTAAAATATGAGGCTTTTTTTTACATGATTCTCCAGGAAATACTTATGTTCAAAAAGATAATAATTCAGGATTAAGAGTTAACGTATAAACGGGGTTTGTCAAGGAAAATCCAGATATTAAAGTAAATATTTTAGCTTATAGCACTTGAAGCAAAGGTTAGAAAATTACTCAATAAATACTGAAACTCCGTCAGTGATTACTTCTAAATTCTGACTTCTGACTTCGTTATCAATTAAGTTTATTGATGAGGGTGTCTAATACTAAATATCAGGGATTTTTGCTATATATCCCTTACTATTATTTAGGAGAAAAATATGACTAATGATAGACCTCTTTTTAGTATAGAAAAAGGCTGGGAAGTTGTTCAGCGCGAAGCCAACACATTGCACGTTGTTGTAGTTGGTAAAATCAAAGGATTTCTTGATCAAGAAGTTTTAAGGCGATCGCTATTATTAGTTCAACTTCGGCATCCCCTATTAAATTCTCATATTGTCGGACCTTTGGATAACTTAATGTTTAAAACTGAAGGTACAGAGAAAATACCTTTAGAGGTTATTTTGAATTCCGAACCTGAATATTGGCAAACTATCTTTGTTAATGAATTAAACACAAAGTTTGAAAACCAAAAAGTCTTGCTCAGAGCAACTCTGGTTAAAGCAAGTGCAGAAAGTACAACTAATTATTTAATTACCAGAATTCATCATTCAGTCATAGATGCTATTTCTGCTGTTAATTTACATTCAGAAATTTTGAGTTTTTGTCAAAAAATTGTCTCACATAACCAAATTCCTGAAGTTGATAAATTAGCACACCCTCCCTCTATGGAAGAAATAATTGATGATTACCATATAGAAAATAATAATGCAGAATTATCAACATCAAGTCAACAAATAGATACCCTGCCTTTTGAAAAATATGTACCTCATCAACAGCGTACCTGTGGATTTATTCAAAAACAATTAAATCCAAGTTTGAGTCAACAACTGATTCAACGTTGTAAACAAGAAAAAGTTACTGTTCAAGGAGCTATTTGTTCGGCAATGATGTTGGCATTAGCTAAACATTTAGAGCCAGAAGATAAAGACTTTTATTTCAGTTGTCTTTCACCTGTAGAAATGAGGAGAAAAGTAAATTATCCTATTGGTGATGAACATATGGCTGTATTAATTTCTGCTTTAACTTGTTTTTACACAGTTAATCAGAAAATGTCATTTTGGGATTTGGCAAAACAAGCTACAGACCAAATTAAAGCAAAATTAAAAACACGAGAAATTTACAATGGTGTTTTTTCTTTTTGTCAAGCTTTAGAATACTGTTTAGAAAATCCTGAAAAAACTTCTAATTCTGTATTAGTAGCTAATATTGGCAAAGTGAAAATTCCATCTGACTATGGTCAGCTTGAGTTAGAAGAAATTAGTTTTGGTGCATCAATAAATATTTTTGGTAGCGTTTTTGATGTTAATGTTTCAACTTTTCAAGACAAAATAACTTTTAACTTTATATACACTAAACCTTTAGTTAGTCAAACTGTTATAGAAAAGCTAATTAAGGACTCAATGGAATATTTAGTAGTATCTTGTAGTTAAATTAGAGGTATAAGAGACTGTTTGTAAAAGGAATATTAAATCTAGGCATAGCGTGGATTAGGCGGCAATATTTATGCCGAGGAAGCAAACTCTTAATTATCCGCCGTAATACCATTTTGAAAAAAGAATATTACGAATAATAAGGACGATAAAAAGATTTTACCCAATTATTAATTATTAATAATTAAATAATTCTGGT
>NZ_JBNHER010000323.1:0-6788 GCF_050015975.1 Dapis purpurea BLCC-M126
ACTCCTAAAAAATACCCTGTCTATTTGTAACAAACATTTATTAAATTGGTATAAACCATTTCTCAGATTATCATTTTTAGCTTCTACTAAAGTTATTACTGGTGCTTTGAGAACTATTTGCTTGGTTGAAAAACTAATAATGAAGTGACAAAAAACATTTAATCCTGACTCTGGATTAACATTAAATTCGATGCCAGAAAATAAACTAATTTGGTTATTAGATATTTTTTTATTTCTGCTAATATTGGCGCAATAATATATTCTGTTTGCGGAGTATTCCGTCAGGAAACGAGCTTTTTATGAAGCTATTGCTACTGCTAATGGTAGATAATATTCTAAAGCTTATTGAATAAATTGACTGGGATAGACTTCTGGTAATTAGTTAAATTTCCCCAAGTTTTCTACCACGTCGAGATTAAAATTTGTCAGAACTTCCTCTAAGGTAAATTTACTGTAAGGCATGAATTTTTCTAGAGGTAAAAGTAAGTATTTCTGCATTTAATTATTTTTCTAGTTAAAGCTTATACCAATTACCCAAATTAATGCTATATTTAGATGGCACTTCAACGAGCGAGTAATTAACACAGAAATTAAGAATTTTTTTGATAATTATTAGCTAGTTTGTATTAATTATTCTTATATTTACCACTCTCCCACTTCCCTACTCCCCTACTTAGGTAAATGTAGAGAAGTCTTTGAATAATAGTATTATAGGGTGGGCAAATACTTACTAATTGAGACCTATTGTATCTCAAGTAAGATTTTACCCACCCTAATTTTTTTGACTATCTTCCAGCACCGTGAAAAATAATTATTAATTCAGTTTTGTTGTCGGTAACACCAACCAAATAAAGTAGCACCAACAACTAACTTAATTACCTCTAATAACCAATAACCACCGTGCATTTGATTCATTGCTACAGGAACTTTATTAACCGACTCAAACAAATTTAGATTAATACCTAAAGCAGTCATTTGAGGAGTTAAACCATAAGTATCAATTAGAGCGATCGCCAACAATACTATAGAAAAAATAATTGCTGTTTTACTATTTTTAATGAAATGATTTGGCGTAACACTCAAAACTAATAAACCTGTTAAACCCAAGCTTGCACAAAGTAACTCAACTCGGTTAAATACAGAAAACATTACTGAACCTGCTACTGTAAAATCTGATGTATTCATCATCCCAGAAGCATACATACTTGGCATAATTACTAGGTCTAAAATTATGCAGGCGCTTAACCAGAAACCCAAAGTTAAACAAACTATTGTTTGCCAACGTTGTTGATTGGACTCCAGATTTGGAGAAATAATTGCCATCGATTTTTACCTTATGTATCTAGCGACTTAATTTAAAGTTTAACGAAAATTCGACTCAATTAGCATTAAGTAGTATTAAGTATTTTTACAATTTGCTTTTCATAAGGGAATAGGAAGCAGGGATTAGTAATGAGGGAAATAGAAAAATTGTTAAAATCTACTAGAGACTACCTAGACAATTAAAAAGGATAAAGAATAGTTAATTAGTCTTAAAAAAAACTTTTTTACCTCTGTATAGCAATCCTAAATAATTTGTGAAAAAAAATGTTATATGAAATATATATGAAATACTAAATTTTTTGCTACAAATACTTAGGCTGTTTCAACGAGTCAGGAGTTCGCAGGAATAGCCTATAATCATTATATTACAGCAAAAATTTGTTTTTACTCAAATAGACATTTCTAAGTAAAGTATTTTAACCAGCTAAATTATTCGTAGCATTATTTTTTTAGATTTCATATTAGAATCTATTCAAGATTACTGTATTTTATCCAAATGCTTAAACCAAGTAAAATATAATCCAATCGATAATAAAATAAACATCAATAACAAAACACCAAAATTATCCCACTGCTTCATCATCAACATCATTCCCATCAAAAATAAAACCAACTGCCAAGGAATAGCAATCAAAGTTGCCATAATATCTCGTCGATTTTCTCTTTGAATTTTTGCTTGAATATTAGTTGGCAAATTCTGACTAACCACTCCCCAAAAACCAAAAGGTCGAGTCACTTGATAAAAATTATCAATCACTTCTAAGTTAGTTGCTGGAGTTAATAATGTTCCAAAAATACATCCCAAAAAAGAACAAATACTCGGTACTAAAAACAGAATATATTCTTGAAGTTGAGGCAAATTTAACAAAGGTAAAATAACCGCTTTTGTCAAAATAGCTGCAACTAAACCAGCACCAGTACCAATCGCAAATCCATAACCATTAAATCGCCACCAATACCATCTCAAAACTAAAGGAATAAACAACCCAGTTCCTAATCCTAAAGTCAACCATCCCCAAATATCATTAATATTCGTAATATTAAAACTAAAAATTAATCCCAAACCAACAATTAAAATAGAAGCTAAACGACCTTGATTAATCAATTCTTGATTAGAAGCTTCAGGTTGAATATAAGCTTGATAAATATCCTTCACCCAATATGCAGCACTAGCATTAATAATCGAATCAAAAGTTGACATTGCAGCAGCAATAAAACAAGCAACCAATAAACCTTTAACTCCCACTGGAATATATTCAGCAATTACAGTAGGTAAGACTAATTCCGGGTCAGAAATAATCTGATTTTTTAAACCATAATCTATTCCTAATATTGCCAAAGATGTAACTAGAGGCCAGCGAAATGATAATAAAAAAATCCAGAATAAAGAAAGTAAACCAGCTTCGCGATCGCTCTTAGCAGCAAAGTAACGTTGAATCATATAACCACCCCCTCCAGCACCACCTTCTAGAAATACTTTAAAAATATAAAATAACATTACCCCACCAAACAAATTAAAAATACTATAATCTCCTGGTAAGTCAATTTTTATCGGTGGAATAATACTACTCCATTCTGTCAAACTCCATTCTTGTAATTTTTCTGTACCTGGAATTGAAATAGCAAAAGTCTCTGGCAAAGTTACTGTTTGAAAAGCAATAAAACAGATATATAAAATCGCCACAAAAATCAAAAATCCCTGAAAAACATCCGTCAAAACAACACCATAAAATCCACTTACAGTAGTATAGATGAGAGCCAATAAAATCAGAAATATTCCAGCAACTCTATCATCAATACCCAGAAATCCTCCTAAAAATTTTCCCCCTCCAACAGCAAAATAACTCATCGTACCAATAGCAAAAATAATATTAGCAACCGCACTAATAATTCTGGCAATATTTCCTTCCTTATTCTTCCCAAAACGTAACTCCATCCATTCAGCAATAGTCATTACTTGAGCGCGACGATTCCACTTTCCCATAAACGTCATTAGGAACGCCATAATTAATACAACTCCGCCCCGAATTTCAATAAAAAATCCCTTAGTTCCTAAAGCATAGACTAAAGAAGTTAATACCATAGTACCAGCTAAATCAGTATTAGAAGCCATACCAGAAGCACCCAAAATCCACCAAGGAAGATTACGATTTCCTAGAAAGTAAGAATCAATTCCTGTCGATGCTTTTCTTTGGAGAAAAAATCCAAAAATTATTATAAATAACAGGTAGATTGTGACAATTATATAATCAATTATTTCCATCCAACTAATCACTCAATAAATTATCACTTATAATTTTATATCAAATATAACACTATAGAAGTTATGACAATTACTATTAAAAATCCGACAAAAATTATTATATTTTGATTCTCTCTTTCAACTGCTCTAGATGAAATTAATCGGTAATCTTGTAAAAGTATAAAAATATGCTGATAAATCTTTTTGATTGCTAAGATAGAAATTGCAAGAATCACCATCTTTTCACCACTAATTATTAACTTTTTTTCATCAATACAGTATTACCCAAAATTTTTCTTCTCAATAGAAACCTGACTCTCTAATTATTTCATACCCTCTATTGCTATAAAAAATTTTAGCTGTTAATGAAGAATTAACATATATAAACTTATGTTTTTTATAAAGGGCAATTTGTTTTAGAGTTTCTAATAATCTTGTACCAATACCTTGCCGTGTAAATTTTGGAGAAACAAAAAGGCTATAAATTTCTGGATTCTCAACATAAATAGAGCTAAAGCCAACAATTTTTTCATTATAAATTGCCAAAAAAATTGCCTCTTTCTTGAATTTTAATACTGCTTGTCCTCTAACTAAAGATTCTATCTGTGGTGCTTAATAATCTTTAGCAGATAAAATTCTCAAGGACTCTGTTTGTAAATCAATAATTTTTTCTTTTTCTTCAATTTTAGCCAAACGAATTGAAGTTTTCATTATAATTTTTTACTTACCGCCTTTTACAGGCTTTTTTCAGATTAATCAATATGACTAATTTTCTGAATTAAGACGACTCATTTCCCAAGTAGTATAAGTACCAATAGGACTCCAAAATATATAGGGCAATAATAAAATTCCTGCCCAACTATTAATTTTCCAGACAGTCAGAATTAGCATCAGGCTTAATACAAAACCAGTTCCTCCAATAATTGTTCCCACTTTCAAACTTTGTGTCCGAAACATCACAGGTGTATAAGCTATTGTCACTATTTCTAACAATAAATATAATGCCATTAATAACCAAGTTTTTTGTGTTCCTGGTTCCTGTTCCCAAATAATATAAGCTGACCAAGCACCACAAATAAAAATCGTCGTCCAAATTAAAGGAATTAACCTTTCAAAAGTTAACCAACTTGGTCTTTGTAAACGCCTAAACCATTGAGCATCTCTATAACTAATGAAACTACTACTACTAAATGCTATCAAGAAAGTAACACTACCAATTATTACCCAAGATTTCATGATTTTTTTTGTAATTTATCTTTAGGACAGCAAAGCCGAAAAATTTTAACTATTTAGCTACTGAAATTTATAAATTATCCACTTTTAAGAATAACTAACTATAGATAAAGACTGAACCAATTAAAAATAATATTAATATATATAGCAATTTCCATTCTGGTGAGGTACACAATTCTTTGTTTTGACGGAAGAGGGAAGAGGGAATAGAACACAACATAAAGATAGATTTACCTCATTAGACTGAGAAACGCTATCTTAAAATATATCAAATTAAATATGAATTAAATTATCTATCTTAATCAAAATTTTTTGCTAGGAAGAGATAATTTAATTTAAGTTTTTCTACTATCTATCAACAACCTAATATATAGTTAAAATAAAGTATTTTTAAGCAAAATTAGCTTTAAGATAATTTTCAATGTCACAAAAAACACTTATTACAAATCTATCTCTTCCCATCACAAAAAATTATTGATCAACAAATTAATTAACCAAGTCGATGATTTTGTTCAAGTTCCATACTAGATTCATCCTCATTATCTTTAGGAACAAGATAATTACCATTTTGAGGCTGTAAAACTGCTTGAATTGTTTTAAGAAAACGATTTGATGAAACTTTACCATTAATTTTTTGACGTGCTTTTACCTTCTTAACTAGATGTCGCATTACAGATAAATCTAGTTCATCTATAAAATGGTCAGCAATTTTTTCTCCCATTACATCAATTGCTTCTGAATACTGATTTTTCAACATCTCGATAGCTGCATAACCTTCATTATTAACTTGTTCTGAAGTATCATTTACTCTATCATTGATAGAATTATTATATATATTATTTTCCCTCAGATTTTTTTCATCTTCCTGGTCAAATGTTTGTGGCCTAATTTGACGACGTTCTATAAAACTTTGATAGTCAATAATGCTCATGCCAAGATTATAAATATGATGATGTACATGATCTATTAGATCAACTTCATCTGGATTATAATACCCTCGACTACTATCAATACCATGTAATTGTGACCAACGTTTGAGAATTATTTCATCCTCTAAGTTGTATCTTTCTAACATTTGACTGGTAGTCAGATCGCTTTGTGGTGTTACTTTGAAATCACTCATTAATAATACTCCCCAAAATAATTTAAGACAATGTATATTATACTTATATCCCCCTCAAAAAAGAGTTGAAATTATCAACTCCGGATTGGAGTAAAAGAAACTGTTATCTTTATAAAACTCTAAAAAAATAGACTGAAAATAACACCTAAATTTAATAAATATACTCGAATCATCTAAAATCCAAAGTATGCAATCTCATAATCTATTCCTGTATGATAATTTGTGGAATAATTCTCATCCTATAACTAAATTTGCAAGTCGATTGTAAAAAAAAGTAATTTATTTATATTCATTTAGTTTTACAACTTGTCTAAAGACTTGCTAGTATAATATAGCATCATCTACTGTAGAACCTATAACTATGCCTATATACGATTATTTTTGTCCAACTAATAACCAAAAACTAGAAGTTTGGCACAGTATAAATGAGAATATCACAACTTGGGGTCAGCTATGTAAGTTAGCTAAATGTGAAATAGGCGACACTCCAGAAGAAACTCCTGTTAAACGTATGATTAGCGCCCCTAGAATAATAGTAGAAACCGGAGTTAGCGATCTAAAAAGTCATGGATTTAGTAAATTGGTAAAACGGGATAAAGGAGTATATGAAAATGTAACAGCAACAGGTGATGAAAGTCGCATAGTCAATATAAATGATCGTAGTACCTATCCAAATTTCAAAGAAAAATTAGGAGACTAAAATATGACGAAAAATCTGTTCTTTACTATCTCCAGTAATTTTCTACAAAAACTGATAAATTGTAGTGTTTAAATTTGAGATGTGAAACTAGGATCGATGAAAAAACGAAAATCTTACAGCGGTTTTCATATTAATAAACCACAATGATACTGACTCCTTACTCCTTA
>NZ_JBNHER010000324.1:0-4618 GCF_050015975.1 Dapis purpurea BLCC-M126
TTAGGATGGGATGGCGAGGTTTCCCGCTCTTAACAGAGCCGCGAACGCTTTTCATGTCGCGCAGCGTTAACGCGCGTTGTGCGGAACGCTAAACGCCATATCCAATCGACCAAGAGAAGAAATAATATTTCCTTATATTCAATTCCCGAACGGTTTTAACCAGAGGTAATTATCAATTATCCATTATCCATTATCAATTATCAATTAATGAACATACTTATTTCATCCTGACTCCTGACTCTTTATTTTTTATACTTTAAACGGGGAAATGTATTAACCCAAATCTATTGGCTCAAGCCAAAAATGTACTGCTATTTTGGCAAAACTCCTGAAAATGATTTACTGGAATAGGCGGGCCAAACAAATAACCTTGAGCAATATGACATTGATTTTGCTCCAGAAATTCAATTTGTTTCTCATTTTCAACTCCTTCAGCAATTATACTTAAATTCAGGCTATGACCGATCTGAATAATAGCTTTTGTCAGAGCAACCTTGTCAGCATTGTGAGTAATATTACGCATAAAACATTTATCAATTTTGAGTATATCAAAAGGGAATTGATGTAGATAACTTAAACTAGAATAACCAGTCCCAAAATCATCAATTGCTAGGTTAAGGCCGAGAGATTTTAGTTGATTAATTATCTCAATGATTGAAATAGTTTGATCCATTAGCAGGCTTTCAGTCAACTCCAAAGTCAGTAGTTTAGGGTCTAGCTTACTTTCTATCAGAACTTGACTTACTTCTTGAACTAAAGCTTTTCGTTTTAACTGGCGAGATGATAAATTCACTGAGATTTTCAAAGGGAAAGAAAAAGTATTTTGCCAATCTTTGATTTGCATACAGCTTTGTCTTAAAACCCACTCACCAATTGATTCAATCAGTCCAGTTTCCTCAGCTATGGGAATAAAGGTATTCGGAGAAACTAAGCCTCGTTTGTGATGTTGCCAGCGTAGGAGAGCTTCTACACCAATAAACTGTCGATTTGAAATATTTACCAAAGGTTGATAATAAACTTTTAACTCTTCTCGTTCTAAAGCAGAGTATAAATCTTTTTCTAGCTCTAGTTGATCTGTATTGGCTATTAAGTCAGTGCTTGTATTGATGATAGCTTTGAGTTTCTCTCTCATCTGCCTGGCTGTTTCTATTGATCGCATAAGTTCGGTTTCTTTTTCATGCTTTCTCAAGGCCAT
Source organism: Dapis purpurea BLCC-M126 (assembly GCF_050015975.1). Taxonomy (NCBI): domain Bacteria; kingdom Bacillati; phylum Cyanobacteriota; class Cyanophyceae; order Oscillatoriales; family Microcoleaceae; genus Dapis; species Dapis purpurea. The sequence continues at coordinate 1,196 of NZ_JBNHER010000324.1, forward strand.
TTTAATTGTGGCGTGTAATTCTCTCTCTTGAAATGGTTTGAGGATGTAACCATAACACCCTGTTTCTTCAGCTTGCTTTAAGGTGTCATCATCTGCATAGGCAGTTAAATAAATAACCGGAATCCTATATTTATTATAAATTTTACCCGCCGTCTCAATGCCATTCATATCACCTTGAATGACAATATCCATGAGAATTATTCTAGGGCACTTCTCCTTAGCAACTTGGATCGCATCTTCCCCTGACGAAACAATATCAATTATGTTATAGCCTAGTTTTTTAAGTTTGCTAGCTAATTGGCGAGCAATTAATAACTCATCTTCTACTATGAGGATGTCAATTGGTTTAATATTAGTCATTAAATTCTTTTAGGATATTTAAGTTCTGCAAAAATTAGGTTAAAAGTAGTCCCATTATTGGAAATAATCTTAAGATCTGCTCTAATCTGTTGACTAAGCAGATCAACTAATTGTAACCCCATACTTTCTGTCTGGGAAATATCAAAATTTGAAGGCAAGCCAATACCATTATCTTGAATACTTAGCATTACTCGATCCTGCTCCTTTTTAAGACTCAGGTAGACTTCTCCCTTTTTATTATCTGGGAAGGCGTGTTCAAAGACATTAGCAATCAGTTCACTAACAATAAGTCCACAGGGAGTCGCTGTTTCAATATTTAGGGAGACTGGTTCTAGTTCTAATTTAAGTTTAATTCTATCTGTTCTGATATTAAATGAGTAATATAACTGTTGTGCTAAAGTTTCTAGATATTCACTAAAATTAATCTCGGCTAGATTATGAGAGTTATATAGCTTTTCATGGATTAAAGCCATTGAATGGATACGATATTGGCTTTCTTGAAAGATTCTAGATACTTGTGGATCTGTAATATATTCATTCTGCCAATGCAGAAGGCTGGAAACCACTAATAAATTATTTTTGACTCGATGGTGAATCTCTTTGAGCAGCATTTCCTTTTCTTGAAGAGAAGATTTCAGCAATTCTTCTGCTTGCTTACGTTCAGTAATATCACGGCAAACACAAACTAATCCACCACCTTCAATTAACGTGAGAGAAATCTCCTCAGTAAAGGTAGAACCGTCCTGCCGTTTTGCAATTGCTTCTCCCTGCCAATGCCCATCACGCAGTAGAATAGGCCAAATTTCCCACTCAAACCGTTCCAATTCATCGCGGTCATAAAAATCTCTCCAAGTCTTACCCAGAATTTCCTCTTTATCTTGATAACCAAAGAGTTTGAGGTGGGAATTATTAGCATAAATGTATTGCTCATCTGCATCAAGAATTGCAATTCCGTCAATAGCTGCTTCCATTGCTACAGACTGTTGTTTGAAGCTACGTTCTGCCTTAACTCGCTCAGTTATATCTGTTTGAATGCCAATGTAATGAGAAAGGTTATCTTGTTCATCATAGATAGGAGAAACACTCAATTCATTCCAGAAGAGAGTGCCATCTTTACGATAGTTACGCAAACTCATAGTACAACTCTCTCCCTTTTTTAGAGCTTTTCTAAGTTTTAACAGTCCAGCTTGTCCACAATCTTCACCTTGCAAAAATCGGCAATTATGTCCGATGACTTCTGCTGCTCTATAGCCAGTGATTTTTTCAAAGGCTGGGTTGACGAAAATCGTAGGCAAATCTGGTAAGCGGGCATCTACAATCACAATGCCATTACTGCTAGCCGAGATCGCCCGTCCTTGAAGTTTTAGGGTTTCTTCAATCTCCTTTTGTTTACTAATATCTTCGGCAAAGCCTGCAATACGATAGACTTTGCCTAAGTCATCACGAATAGGAAAGGCGCGATCTTGTATCCAACAGATTTTTCCATCCGGACGAATGATGCGATATTGCTGGTTATATTCAGCCCGTAATTGTTGCGGAAAAGCAGCTACCACCATCTCACGATCATCGGGATGAATTGCTTCTATCCATTGTTTGGGGGAGCGGTAAAGTTCCTCAGTCGAAAATCCCCATATTTTCTCATAAGCCGGAGAAACGTAGATAATCTGACTTTTATCCAGATTCGTCATCCAGAAAACACTCTCAATATTTTCTGTAAGTTGACGTAGATATTCCTGATTTTGAACTAATTCTGCTGTTCGTGTTTTAACCCTAGCTTCAAGTTCCTGATTGAGATTTTCTAGTGCTTGAGCAGCTTGCATTCTTTCCAATTCAGCAGCAGCTCGGGAAGCAAAAATTTTCAGGATTTTCTCAAACCAAGACTGATTAGCGATCTGGTCTTCGTCAAGAATGCATAGCAAACCAATAGGTTTTTGCTTAGAGCTGAGTAGAGCCACACCTAGATAGCTATCTACTTCCCACTTCTGTAAAGCTAGGTCTTGAGGAAATTGTTCTTGAACCTTAGTGGAACAGAAGTAGCTTCCTTGCTCTAAGACAATTTTACAAGGAGTAAATTCCAGATTATAAGAGAAATTGGGACTTAGCCGATCTACTGACCAAAAAGCTAGAGTTTCTAATATATCTCCTTTATTTTCGGAGATGATGACATAGCTGACTTCAAGGGCTGCTGCTAAGTGCTTAACAAAAGCAGGAAAAAAGTCTTTTCCCATTAAAGAAGCTGTTCCACTGACAAGGTTATGCAAAGCTATTTCAGTTTTTTGGCGTTCTTCAATTTCTTTTTGTAGCTGAGAGTTTTGGATCTCGAGAGTTTTAGTAAGATGCCGCATTTTGAGATGAAGGCTGACTCTAGCTAAAACTTCCTCTTGCTGAAATGGCTTAGTAATATAATCTACTGCTCCCAAATTTAAACCAGTAACTTTGTCCTTGGCATCTGTTAAAGCAGTCATAAAAATGATTGGAATCTCCTGAGTGCAGGAATTCGCTTTGAGTCGCTGGCAAATTTCAAAGCCATTAATATCTGGTAACATTACATCTAGGAGAATCAAATCAGGAGGTTGTAACTCTATTTGGTTAAGAGCATTATAACTATCGACCTCAACTCGAACTTGATAACCTGCCTCACTTAGGGCATGATGCAAGACCTCTAAATTAGTAGGATTATCATCAATCACTAAGACAGTAGCATCATTAGTTAAGGGCATAGTCTAGCTTTTAATTAGATTAACTTCAAATATTAATTTGACCTAGTATATTTATAGACCAATTAATATTAGACATTTATATTTTTCAGTATAAAAGTAAATTTGTAGATTTCTTGGACTAAGTAACAAAACTTGACCATTTCTCTTGAATTAGGTAAAAAAACTTGACCATTGGGAAAAAGCAAAAAATTTGAAAAATATAGCACTACGTCTTTTGGTTAGGACAATAAATTTTGATTTTAAGGGAATAGGGAACAGGAGAATGTCCTAAGCTATTTACCGAATTATTTAATTATTAATAATTAAATAATTCTGGTTTAAAGCCTCCCCTTGGATAGGGGAA
>NZ_JBNHER010000325.1:0-23590 GCF_050015975.1 Dapis purpurea BLCC-M126
TTTCAAAGCCTCTCTCCTGCTCCGAGAGAGGTTTGGAGAGAGGTTTTTATAAGTTTACAAACAGCTTCTAATGAAGATTCCTATTTTCTAATCGCTGCAATTTCTTTTTTGCCCACTCCTGCAGTTGTTCGTCTGGGTCATTTTCTACTCTGTCTTGTAATAGTGGGAGGGTTTGGGGATGGTCTGGATAGTCTTCGATCATTGCTTCTAGTGCAATTTGTCGAGGGTTTTCTTGATACTTACTTCCACGTTGAAAGGGATCATTGACGGCAGTGTAGTAAAACAATTCAAAAATTCCCGGTTCATGTTTCCAACCAGTAGCTATTTGTTGCACCGCTTCAAGTCGCACATACCAACTCTCATCAGACACTACCCTTTGTTTGAGTAATTCAAAAATTCCCGGTTCATGTTTCCAACCAGTAGCTATTTGTTGCACCGCTGCAACTCGCACATTCCAGCTCTCATCAGACACTACCCTTTGTTTGAGTAATTCTAAAATTCCCGGTTCATCTTTCCAATTAGTTATTTGTCGGAGTGCTTCACGTCGCACAGCCCAATAGTCATCAGACACTACCCTTTGTTTAACTAATTCTAAAATTCCCGGTTCATGTTTCCAATCAGTAGCTATTTGTCGTACTGCTTCAGCTCGCACATCGCAATTCTCATCAGACTCTACCCATTGTTTGAGTAACTCAAAAATTCCCGGTTCATGTTTCCAACCAGTAGCTATTTGTCGTACCGCTTCCCGCTGCACACGCGAACTGTCGTCAGACTCTGCCCATTGTTTGAGTAATTCTAAAATTCCTGGTTCATCTTTCCAATCAGTAGCTACTTGTCGCACTGCTTCAACTCGCACATCCGAATCATCATCAGACTCTACTTTTTGTTTGAGTAACTCAAAAATTCCCGGTTCATCTTTCCAATCAGTAGCTATTTGTAGCACTACTTCAAGTCCGACACTTGAACTATTACTAGATTCTACCCATTGTTTGAGTGAATCTAAAATTTCCGGCTCATGTTTCCAACCAGTAGCTATTTGTAGCACTGCTTCAACTCGCACATCCCAATTCTTATCAGACTCTACCCATTGTTTGAGTAACTCCAAAGTTTCTGGTTCATGTTTCCAACCAGTAGCTATTTGTCGTAGTGCTTCAACTCGCACACTCGAACTATTACCAGACTCTACCCATTGTTTAAGTAACTCTAAAGTTTCTGGTTTATGTTTCCAAGCAGTAGCTATTTGTCGTAGTGCTTCAACTCGCACACTCGAACTATTACCAGACTCTACCCATTGTTTAAGTAACTCTAAAGTTTCTGGTTTATGTTTCCAAGCAGTAGCTATTTGTCGTAGCGCTTCAACTCGCACACTCGAACTATTACCAGACTCTACCCATTGTTTGAGTAACTCTAAAGTTTCTGGTTTGCCTTTGCCCAAAGAAGCAATTTGTAGCACTGCTTCCCGTCGTACATCCCAACCACTATCAGACACTACCCGTTGCTTGAGTAATTCTAAAATTTCTGGTTTTTCTTTGTCTAAAGTAGCAATTTGTCGTACTGCTTCCCGTCGGATAACCCAATTACCACTAGATACTAACAATTGTTTGAGCCAAGTATAGGTGAAAGGATCATCCCTCCAAGTTGCAGCCACCACTGCCACAGCTTGAGCGCGAATTTTACGAACCAAGGCTGCATTTTTCTGATAAATTTCTTCATAGCTAATATTATAAGATTTGTAATAATAACCACGGTCATACTCAGCCAAATCTTTTAACCTTTTCAATAACCGATTCCCCACATCACCAATACCCTGACGACTCCTAACTTCAAATAAACACTTGCCCGCCAAAAATAAATTCTTAAACTCTTCTGCTTCCCCATCTTGCTCCATCAAATAACTAATAACTTCTCCCACAAACCTTGCATCTATCATCCCAGCAATTAACCGCAAAACTTCATGCCATGTTTCATCTTGCCAATGGTTCCCAACAACTTCCTTAATCAATTCATCTTTATCAATTTTCTGTTCTTTTTCAAACTGCCAAACAAACTCCCTAGCACAGAAATATTCTAAAAAAGTTCGATGCACAAAAGCATAATATTCAGCCCCAACAAAACACAAAATAAAATTCCGACTCCGCAACTGTTCCATCAACGCCCTAGCCACAGTTCTGGCATCATTAATATCTACACTTTTTAGATATTCCTGAATAATTTTTTCTAAATCTTCTCCCAGAATCAAATTACCAGCTAAACCCGCAGTATTCCCCTGCATAAAAAAAGCCACCTCACGCAAAATTGCCTGCTTATCTTTGTAGTCAATAGTTATCGGGTCAATCTTCGCATCAATTAATGCTCTTTCCATATCCCATTGATGTAATAAAACTCGCGAAGCTTGATTATAAAGTCCGGCTCTATCTCTCGGCAATTCTTGATTTCGATTTAGAATAGCCATCATAGTTAATAAAAGAGGATTGCCCGATAATTCATTAATAGCTGAAGAATCCTTGATCGCCTGTTTCAATCGTTTCCTTTTCCTCTCTCTTTCCGTCTCATCTTGATAAGTAAAATTATGCCAACGTTGAATAAAATTCTCTACTTGTTCCTCTTGCAAATCCTGCAACATAAAATGATCAAATTGAGCATCTCGGAGTTTTTGTGGCTTATAACCAATTACCCGTGAAGTAACAATAACCCGCACCTTTTTATAGACATTTGTAAATCCATGAATTGCAGTTATTACATCATCTCGTTTTACAGGTTCAAAAACTTCATCCAACCCATCAAACATCACAATAGCATTGCCATTTTGTAATTTTTCATGGAGTTCTTTTTGAGGTAAATGACAAGTAACTCCACTGCCTTTTTCCAGAAAATCTAGAAAATTATTGCACTTATTCCCATCATGATTCCGCACATAAGTCCGTAGTTCAATTAATAGAGGAATTGGCTGTAACGGCAAATCTTTCAGAGGTAATTCTGCCCATTTTAAAGCGATATATTGTAATAAAGTAGACTTACCAGAACCGGGGTCGCCCAAAATGACTAAATATTGATTATTTCTATCTTCAACTAATTCCAAAACCGAGCGAATAGGCCGATCTAAATATCTCTGGCGCAGACTATCCAATTGTTCTTGAGAAAAATCTTCTCCAAACTGTCCAGTCTCTTTTAACCGCTGCCGATATTCTTTAGGAATTTCATGTACTTGAGGCATAAATTCTTGAGACTCCCGCACATTTTGAGGAATAAACATTCGCCATAATTTTAATTGATTATAAGCATAACCACTGGTATCTAAACTTTCTAATTTGAGATTTCCATATTGTTCTATAATTCCTTCTTGATATCTTTTAAAATCAAAATCTGGTTGAATTTCAGGATTTTTATTTGGCAGTTTCTCCAGATTCTCAGAATCTAATATTGCCCGTAATTCATCAGACTGCCGGATAATATTTTTAACATTTCTCTGATATTGCTTGGCAAGAAATTCCCAGTCAAAATCATCTGGTAAAGGTGGATTAATTTTGTTCCAGGTAGTAGCCAATTTATTAGTATCTAAAAGTTTGAGATTATTATCGAAAGCACTAACCAAAACCTCTAATACCGACCGATTTTTAATAAACTGTTTGAAAAATTTAGAATATTCTTTTAACTCACTTTCACTCAATTCAGCATTTTCTAATTCTTGTTTTCCTAAATCTAAAAAATATTTAATTGCTTGTGCAGTAGCTTTTTGTAAAGGTTTTCCATTTTTTATCCCACCAATAGCATCAGAAATACATTCTTTAAAAAAGTCTTTAACATAGTCTTCAGCAGTACCCTTAGCTAATTCTCCAATAACTTCCTGAGCAATAAATTTAACTGCTTCACTCCCTCCCCAAGCAATTAACAATTCAATCATAATTATTCAACCTATTATGTGTTAGTTATTTTTAATTATAGTTATTAAAACTTTTGCCTGTTTGTAGTTGCGCTTTAGCGCCAGTTCATTATCGTAGTGGGATGAAATACCTAAAAATGTAGGTTAGAGCAAGCAACCTAGAAGACCTCTCCCCCAACCCCTCTCCTGCAAGGAGAGGGGAGAAATACTCCCCCTTCCCTTGCAGGGAAGGGGGTTGGGGGGTTAGGTTTTTTAACCCACATTTTCAAGCTTGACACGGCATTACTGATGTGACACACCTAAAATGTTGTAATAATTCGCATCAAAACCTAGTATAGTAAGATAGTTGACCTTATACCAATTCATTTGAGAGATGTCAGAAATAGTTCCAAACTTTTGATCCTGTAAAATCTTACTTTTGACTTTTAACTTCCGTTGAATTATCTCAAAAATATATGCCTTCTGATTACCCAAAAAGATTAATTTTAATCACAGCATTTTTATCACTAATTCCATTAAGCGCTGCTCAACATTTACCTAAAGTTAGTAAGAATTTTATCTCTACATTTTGGCAAAATACAACACCCAAAAATCCCCCAAATAATTCAGTTAATATTCCTACTCCTTCCCCCTCACCCTCTAAACCACCATTACCACCATTACCAACTTATAAAAACTTTGACATTGTAATTTATGGAGATGAACTTCAAGGAATATGTGCTGCTATTTGGGCAAAAAAAACATTAGGAACTACAGGCAAAGTCGTATTAATACGTTCCAATTATGACCGTCAACCTTTAGGTGGTTTATTAACAAGAGGTGGTCTAGCTTATCTCGACTATGATAAAACTCCTGGTTGGCAAAATCAACCTTATTCTCAATGCTTTCGTAACTTTTTGAAAAAGGCAAAAGTTGTTGAAGCTTGTGTTACTCCAGAACTTGCAGCTAAAGCCATGAAAGAAATGTTAGAAGCAGCAGGAATTATCGTTATTTCTAATGCTTCTATTACTCCTTATGTAGAAAATAAAAAAATTAAATTTGTGCAGATAAATGACACAAATATTAGAGTCAAAGCCTCTGCATTTATAGACACGACTCAAGATGCAGAATTAGCAAGAAAAGCAGGTTTATCCTATTCTTTAGGATTTGCATCACAAAACCAGAAATTACAGAATGAAACTATCGCAACTTCTATTGTTCCGACTGTGACTGGTTTAAGTATTTACGATTTCCAAAAATTGGAATCAAAAATACTTTATAATCGCCAACTAATGGCAAAAATTAAGAATAAAATTCAATCTGAACAAACTCCTCTATATGCTAAATTTACCCTGGCTCAGTTTAGATTGCCAATAATTAAAACATATCAAGACGGCTATATAAATCGAAGTATTGCCTTAGCTGGAGCTTATCATCTTCATCGAAAACATTCATTTAATCTAGGTTTTTCATCAAGATTTTTATTTGATAAATTAAATATTTGTCGTTTAGGTAAACGTTCATTATCTTTGAATGGATTTTTGTTTAAATATGACAGCAAAAGAGTCAGGGAAATAGAACTAAATGACTTTAAACCAACTCAGGAAATGATTACAGAAATGAAGGAACTTGAGGCTTGGTTGAAGAAAATTTCTAGGAAAGATGTCAAAGTAGTTATCCCCTCAGAAGTTTATATTAGACATAGTTTAAATATTACTGATGTTGTTGATCCATTGACAGGAAAAGAAATTATTAAAGGTGGCACTTCAGCAGAAAATTCTATTGGTACTTTTTCCTATGAATTTGATTTTCGAGGTGGTGTTAAAGATTTAGGTATCAACTATTTGCCTCTACCTAGATACAACTTTGGTATTGAAAGTGCTTTAGCTAAAAATGTGAATAATTTAGCAGTTGTAGGGCGAGCTTCTGGATATTTAGGAATTGCTGTAGCAGTTTCACGAATTCAAACTATGAGTATTTATCAAGGGCAAGCAATAGGAGTAGCTGCTGCTATAGCTAATCAAAAAGATATACCTTTAAATCAAATGACCTCTGCTGAAGTTCGGAAAAAATTAGAAAGTTTAACAGGTAGGAAGACAAAATTAAGAGGTATAAATAAAACTGGAAATAGAGATTATAGTCATGTCAAATAGATATTTGTAGAAACTCAACTTGCTCTTTATTTAATATCAAATTAAACAACCATAGATTGGTTAAGTCAAGAGGAGTCAGGAGTCAGGAGTCAGCAGGAGAGAGAATTACAAAGATGAGCGTAGTAGCGCGTCCAGACTAAAATTGTGAGTAAAACCTCCCCCCTCTCCTTGCAGGAGAGGGGTTGGGGGAGAGGTCTTCATTGACTCGCTCTTTACCCACATTTTAAAGGTAGTAGTTATGACGATTGGAGAATTTTTTTATGTCTAATCAACCGGATTTGATATAACATAAGCAAGAGAGGTAATTATCAATTATCAATTATCCATTATCCATTATTTTTACCTTTGCCAAAGTTTTCGTAAAGCAGAACTCACTACATCAGAATAACGCAATTCCCCAGACAAAATTTTCGTCATAATAGTAGTAGCACGAGGTCGCTTTACACCTACTTGATAACCAATATTTGAAAAACGAGAAAATCCTTGAGCTAAACGTTGTGCCCAGACCATATCTTTCCCCCATTCTTCATTAATTATTTGAGTGTATTTTTCCAAAGCAAATAAATCTCCACTTAGAGAATTATGAATTGCTGTTGCTGCTTTAATACCTGTAAATATAGAAGGACGAATTCCTTCCGCAGTAAAAGGGTCAACAATACAAGCTGCTTCTCCTGCTAAAACAGCATTTTGAGTATGTAATTTTTGAGTCCCATTCCATAAACATAAAGGATGACCAAACTTCTGAACATTTTGAATATCTACCTCAAACAGAGTGGCATATTCTGTTAATAAAGCTCCAAAATTTTGACCGTGTTTTCGCCAAAATGTACCGACCCCTATTGAGTATCCATCAGCTTTAGGAAAGTTCCAAACATAGCCATTATTTAACATCCCAAATTCAAAATAAGCACTCTCAATTTGCTGATTTTTAACTGGTACTTCTATTTCCATCGCTCCACCAGCAAAGCGTTTACGATTCTTAAATCCTAACCATTTTGCCATTGAACCTTTAGCACCATCAGCAGCAATTAAATAACGACAAGTAAACGATTCATTATTTGTATAAACTTGCCAATTATTGTTCTTAAATTCTATGCCGATAACTGGAGTTTTATCTCTAATTTCTGCTCCCTGTTTTTGCGCTTGCTTAACGATAAAATAATCAAAAATTTCTCGGCGTACCATCCAAATAGGTTGTTGGTTTTGTAGTTTTACTTCTACTAAATCGCCTTTTTTCCAAGTATAACGAATGGAATTAATTTTCAGAGAAATAGCAGGTGAGAAATCAAAATCAAACCATTCTTGAACAATAGGAGAAACTCCACCTCCACAGGGTTTGTATCGAGGTAAAATTTCTTTTTCTAAAACTAATACAGAACGTCCATATTTTGCTAGATGATATGCCGCACTTGCTCCTGCGGGGCCGGAGCCAACTATGATACAATCAAACATATTAATTAGGGAATAGGGAATAGGCAAAAAATCTTCATTTCGTCAGTTTTACCACATTAACCTGGAATCTGCTATAAGTGCAGAATTCAGAATTTAGAATTGAAATAAGTTCATAAGCAAAATCAATTACACATTCTATTATAAATCTCCAATCTTATCCATAAATTATCAATTATTTTTCCTACTCCCTGTTCTTTATCTCAACTAAAAAATTTATTTTCTACGACTACTTAAAAAAATTAATAATTCTAAATTCTACATTTTAAATTCTCAATTCTAATAATTACTATCATAATAATCTCTATAATAATTTCTTCTTTCTAACTCTCTACCATCAGAACCAATATTCCCATATCTAATCCATTTTGGTTCCACCGGTTTAGGTTCAATAGTAGGTTTGCGATCGTAAAAACTAGGCTTTTTAGGAAAATCTTTAACAGGCATATCCTCAACTACCTCCCTCATAAACAGTTGCCAATTATATGCTGCTGTACTACTCCTACCCCAAGTAGGTTTATTATCATCATTCCCTAACCAAATTCCGGTTGCCACCTGGGGAATATAACCAATAAACCACAAATCTCGCGCTTCTTCAGTAGTACCTGTCTTACCTGCCACAGGGCGATCGTACAAATAAGCATTCGCGCCGCTACCATATTTCACCACATTCTCCAACATCCAGGTAACAATTGCTGCAGTATCTTTATCTAACACTTGTTTTGGTTTAAAATTAGCGTCATATATAACTTCACCATTTTGATTAATTATTTTTTTGATTCCATGAGCAGGAATATACTTACCCTGTGCAGCAAAAGTCGCATAAGCATTTGTCAACTCTAATAAATTTACCTCCCAAGTACCCAACGCCATAGAATATGTAGCTTTAACCTCAGATTTAATCCCCATATCCTTAGCTAACTTAATCACAGGTTCAAACCCCACATCCATCAATACCTGCACTGCTACGACATTGACAGAATATGCCAAAGAATCAATCATCGATCGCCAACCAGCATATTTTTTACCATAATTTTTCGGTTTATAACCATCCACCGTCAACGGTAAGTCTCGATAACCATCAGTGGGAGGAAAACCAGCAGCAACCGCAGCAGCATACACAAAACTTTTAAAAGTCGAACCTGGTTGACGTTGCGCCTGAATAGCTCGGTTAAATTCACTCTCGGCAAAATCTCGACCTCCGACTAATGCCTTAACTTCTCCAGTAGTAGTATCAATAGCGACTAATGCTGCCTGATCGAATCTTTGGCGATAACCATCAATATCAACAGCTTCTTGAATTATCTTTTCTCCTGTTTCTTGCCAACTTCTATCCAGAGTAGTTTCCACTGTCAAACCACCTCTTGCCAAAACTTCTGGGGAAACATATTTAGGTAACTCTTTCTGAATATAGTTACCAAAATATGGAGCTTCAACTATAAGACGTTTCGGGGCACTAGGTTCTACTTCTATTAGTTTCGCGATCGCTGTTTTTGCCCGCTCGTCAGAAATCAAACCTGCTTCTTGCATTTCTGTTAATACTATATTTCGGCGATCTTTAGCTGCTTCTGGACTAACTAAGGGTGAATATTGACTGGGTGCAGGAGGCAAACCTGCCAAAGTTGCCATTTCTGCTAAAGTTAGACTTGATACTGGTTTGCTAAAGTAAACCCAAGCAGCATCAGCTACACCATAAGCACCAGAACCCAGATAAACTATATTTAAGTATAGTTCCAGAATTTCTTCTTTAGATAACTCTTTTTCCATCTTCCAAGCTAGCATTGCTTCTCGGAGTTTACGCCAAATAGTTTGTTCCATATCCAGGAAAACCATCCGCGCTAACTGTTGGGTAATAGTGCTACCCCCTTGAATTACATCTCTAGCAATTATATTAAATATAAATGCTCTAATAACTCCCCGATAATCAACTCCTTTATGTTCATAAAAGCGTCTGTCTTCAATAGCAATAAAAGCTTGAACTAAAGGAGTAGGAATATCTTCTAATTTAATTTTTTCTCTAGTAGCAGGCCCAGTTTGTTGGATAATTTTACCATCGGCAGCTTTTATCGTTAAAGTACCGTCTCTACTATAGGAGGAAATATCAGAAATTTCTGGTAAACTTTGGTTTAATTTTCGCCACTGCCAACCACCATAAATAACAATACTACTAATTCCAAGCAAACCTAATCCTAACCATAGCTTCCGATTAAATAAAATTCCTTTTATATTTATATTGATAGTATTTTTACTGTTCTTTTTTTCGGTAGCATTAGCTTTTTTTTTCTGTTTGTTTATGTCATCAAATTTTGGTGCTTGTAGAGGAGCTTGAGATTTTTTACTCAACATATTTGAGACTGGGTTGAAATTATTTTTCTTTCTCCTATCTTGAGACTCTATATACTTAGATTTTCTGATAATATCGGCTTCTGTTTCTGAGAATATTTCTTTAATATTTTTCTGTTCTTTATCTACCACTTTTTTCCTCTTATATTTGTTTTGTTAGTATTAAGATTTTATTAGTTATATCAAATTTAGTAGCATTGTAGGGGCTTGGTCTCCAACCCACTACAATATAATAGGTTTATAGTACTACTGAAGCTAGAATTTTATCATCTTCTAAATGATTGTGTGAAAAAAAACTGTAGGGGTTTGGTCTCCAACCCCAAGCTAAAAAGGGATTTAGCAACCAAACCCCTACGATAAAATGTGACAACATATCTATTCAGGATTGCTATATTAGATACTTATAAAAAATATTATGTTTGTATAAGGAGGCTATCAAAAAGTCTTTGTTTGTAGTTGCGCTTTAGCGCCTTGAGATATATTTGGCCTGTTGAGAAGCACTCCTATCTGCTAGTATAGTAAACGTTGTACATAAATAATGTCAAATAATGTCAAATATATTGGTTTGTTTGTACAAAAGAGATAGTAAATATTTGACAAAATTTAATAACTCTCGACCAGAAGTTTAATGGTACAATGAAATTGGCTCAGAATTGCCGACTCAATAATCATAAAAATTCTGAACTCAAGAGAGCCTAATCGTAATTTTTACCCCTTGATTTATGAGGTTAGTTGAGAGACATATTATTCAACCAACACATCGGTTTTATGCTGAAATTGACCGACTGTGTTTCTTGTCGAAAAATCTCTATAACTATGCTAATTATTTAGTTCGTCAGTCTTGGATATTTGAAAATAAAAATTTATCCTACTATGACCTACAAAAAATACTCTCTACCCAAGTAGACTATCAAGCAATGCCAGCTAAACTATCTCAACAAATATTGATGATACTAGATAGAAACTGGAAAAGCTTTTTAGCAGCGAACGATGTTTATAAAAAGAACCCATCAAAGTTTAAATCTCGTCCTCGTCTTCCTGGATATAAAAATAAAATAAGAGGAAAAAATATTGTAGTTTATACAAAACAAGCTATCAGCAAGAAGCAACTAAAACAAGGAATTATTAATCCAAGTAAAACAGGGATTTATCTAAAAACATTTCATCAAGAAAACACTATTCTCTTATCAGTTGTCAGAGATTAATTTTAACTTTTGAATTTTAACTTTTGAATTTTGAATTTTCTACAGTAAGGTTGAGAAAATTGTAATTGATATAGATAAAAATACCTCCATTCTTTCAGTTATCAGTTGTCAGAGATTACTTTTAACTTTTGAATTTTGACTTTTGAATTTATAACTTTCCCTCTTCCAAAGCAAGTTGAGAAAATTGTAATTGATAGAGATAAGCATACCTTCCTTCTTGAGCAATTAACTCTGCATGAGTTCCCATTTCTACTATTTTACCTTTTTCGAGAACCACTATTAAATCGACATGATAAATAGTTGACAACCTATGAGCAATAACTATGCTAGTACGTCCTTGAAAAAGTTGTTTCACAGACTCTTGAATCAATTTTTCTGACTCAGAGTCTAAAGCTGAAGTTGCTTCATCTAAAATAACAATTTGAGGATTTTTTAACAACACCCTGGCGATCGCTATTCTTTGTCTTTGTCCTCCTGATAATTTAACTCCTTGCTCTCCAATAATAGAGTTATAACCATCAGGAAAATTCATAATAAAGTCGTGAGCATTCGCTGCTTTTGCCGCTGCTATAATCTCTTCATCTGTTGCATCTAACTTACCATAAATAATATTATCTCGTACCGTACCGTAGAGCAATAAAGTTTCTTGAGGAACAATACCAATATGCGATCGCAATGAACTTAAACTCACATCTCTTAAATCCTGATCATCAAGTAAAATTCGCCCATTTTTCGGGTCATAAAAACGTGCTGCGAGTTTAGCAATAGTGCTTTTTCCAGCACCAGAAGACCCCACCAAAGCAACAGACATTCCTGGTTTAATATCTAAGTTAAAATTGTCAATAACTAACTCATTATCTTGATAACTAAATCCTACTTCTTCAAACTTAATATTACCTTGAACAGAAGTTAAATTAATCGCATCTTCCTTGTCACTAACTTCTAATTTAGTATCTAAAACTGAAAAAATACTTTGAGCAGATACTCCCGCTTTTTGAACCATACTCATTAATCCATTAAAGCGATTAATTGGTTTATTCAGAAGGGTAACATAAGCCAAAAGAGCTGTTAATTCCCCAATAGTCAAACGACCAGACATTACTCCCCAAGCACCAAAAACTAAAGTAATTACATTACCTAATTGATTCAGAGTATTAATGATAGGTGTAGATATAGATAAAAACCGAGTTGCCTCAAGGTTTTTCTCCATATAATTATGACTAAATTCAGTAAATCGGTCAATTTCATATTGTTCATTACCAAAAGATTTGATAATTGTAATATTTGATATAGTGTCTTGTAAATGATTACTAATTATCTCCCTTGCTCGATTAGTTTCTTGAAAGATTTTTTTCAGTCTTTTCTGAGTAAATTGTAAAAGATAAATAATCAACGGCCAAGTCAGAGCGATCGCTACTGCTAAAAGCCAATTGCTGATTAAAAAATAAATAAAAACAACAACAAAAGCAAAGCTATCAATTAAAATCGCGATTAAATTAGAATTAAGTAATTGCCCGACAATTTCTACATCCCTTCCCAATCTTAATATTAATTCCCCAGTACGTTGATTTTCAAAATAACTAATAGATAAGAATTGAAGATGTTGATATAACTTTACGCGAATACTTTTAACTGTGTTTTCTCCAAAGATTTTTATCGCATACAATTGCAAAAAAGACAGTACACCTCCCACAAAACTCATCAATAGGATAAGTCCTGCTACCCAAGGCAACATATTAAATTGTTTTTCAGGAATAATTACATCAATAACATACCGATTAATTTGAGGAACAAAAAAAGTAATAAATGAAGCCAAGATTGTTAATAATATGCCTACTAAAAAAGGGTTTTTATGTGGCAAACCATAACTAAATAAGCGCAGATATAAATTCTGTGATTCTACTTTTTCATCTGATTCTTCTGGCTTAACCTGAGTCGGAATTTTGTCAATTGTATTAGATTTCATCATGTCTCAACCTAATTAAGGTACAGTTGCTCTTCTTATTTTATACTCTCTATTTCTTAAGTTCAGGACTTAGGCAAAAGATTAAGTCATAAACAACCTGTAGTGGCGATTCGCGAATCGCCACTACTAAAACAAACAAATTTTGTACCTCACCAGATTTAATGGATAATTGATAATGAAAACTATTTCTTATCTGTCAATGCTTTGATATTTAATCAGCAAAGCAATAATTATCCATTATTAATTATTAACATCTTCTAATATAGCGTTTCTCAAGCTTATGAGGTACACCTATCTTTAATTTCTTTTCTATTCCCAGTTAAGTGTTCCCTAAAACCTAGAATTTTGTACCTCACCAGCATAGGAATTGCTATACTTAAAATCGACTTTTTTTGTCGGGTGCATCTCAGTATTTGCAAAAATACTTTTTTTCTATTCCCTGTTCCCTACAACCAATAAATTTTTGGCTTTTTTCAAAATTGAGATACACCCTTTTTGTCATTCTATGAAATCTAGTTTATTCTGTCCGTTAAAAATGAAGACAAGAAAGAAGTAGAAATGTTGCATACAACATTTCTACATTAAAATTTTTAGCCTTCTTCCTTCTTAATAACTAATAACTGAATTAAACTCCAGCATGACCTAAAGCTAAACCTGTAATTAACATACCTAATACTAAAAAAGGTTGAGCGCTTGCTTGATATTTCACATCATTTTCTAGAGGGTTTCTGAGAAAATACATATCCTGAAAAGTAATCTGAGGAATTACCATCAACAACAAAATAACAGCATACAAATTTTCCTGAATGCTAATTAAATAAGCTGCAACTCCAGCTTGAAAAATATCAATCATTAATACACATATCCAAGCAGCAGTACCAATGCCAAACATAACTGGAAGTGACTTTAAACCCAACTTTTCATCTCCCTCCACACTCTTAAAATCATTAACTACTGCAATTCCTAATCCAGCAAAACTATAAAATAGAGTCAGAATTACAATAGTTAAATTTAACTCTCCAAATAAGGCATGACCAGTCCACCAAGGTAAAGCAATATAACTAGAACCTAAAGCATAATTTCCTAACCAACCATTTTGTTTTAACTTCAGTGGTGGTGCTGAATAAATATAAGCTATAAATGCACCAAATAAACAAAGTACTGTAATAATGGGAAATTCGTGACCAACAGACAAATCTAGTAGATAGGATAAACCAACTCCTGCTAATAACAAAAAAACAATTTGAGTCACAACTTGAGGAATAGAAATTACACCAGAAGGAATTGGCCGATAAGGTTCATTAATAGCATCTATTTCCCGGTCATAAAAATCATTTAAAGTTTGTGTATAACCAGCCATCAAAGGTCCTGCCAATAACATACAAGCAGCAGAAATCAAGAAATTTTCTAGATTCCAACTATAATTTCCTGAAGATGCAGCTCCACAAACTACCCCCCATATTAAAGGAATCCAGGTTATGGGTTTCATTAATTGCAGGCGGATTTTCCAAATATTAGTTTCTCCGCTTGCAGCACCTTTCATTCCTAATAGTTGTCTGGTTTTAGCAGTGCTATTTTCAACTTCTTTTTGTTCTTGATTAGTCATTTTTAATTAAGTAGTTGTACAAAATAAATTTCCTAGTTGAAAAAGGGAAAAGGGAACAGAGAGTCAATAAGATGTGTAATTAGGGTTTGCTTATGAACTTAGATTATTTTGATTAGTAAAAGTAACTTTTATAGAACTTACAGATCCTAAAGAATAAAGTGGGTTTATTACCCTAATTTAATGCTTGATATTGCAAATTTTAGTTTATAAACCCGTTTTCTGGTATGGCTTCTAATCTTTTATGGTAATGGTTAGGTCTCCAAACCCAAGCTAAATTACTTGTGTGATTAATATCTCTGAAAATTGCGATAAATTTTTTACTTTGGTCAAAAATCAATCTTTTTTCTTCCTCCCTACTCCCTACTCCCTACTCCCTATCAAAATGAAATAATCAAATAATCATTTTGGAATTTTGCGCCAGTCACAGGTTTTCCACTTAGAGGTGGAGGAAGGAAAATATTTCTTCTCTGGTCTCCCGCTTCAATCGTTACCTCTGGCCCATATTGAGTAAGTCCAATTTGTTTTTTATCAAAACTAGGCAAAAATAAACTTACTTGACTTTTTTCAATATCTATAATCATAGGCTTAGGAGCCTTTACTGCTTGACTAAAATCTGGCAGAGCATCCATTAGAGGTTTCCAGTCTTCAGTAGAACGACGGGGAATAGGAGTTACGGATAATGGTGCAAATTCAGCAGTAATTGGTGAAGATTCAGCAGTAATATTATCTACTAAGTCTGCTTGATTCAGAATTACTCCCCCTACAGTTAGACTAACTTGTTGGGCACTTCCCCATAAATATCTTGCTGTGGCGATCGCTGCCTTATCATTTGTCGTAACTAGATATGCTGCTACCCTATTTGGGTCAGCTATAGTAGCTTTGGCATTATCTAACAGTTCATTAATTTTTTCAGTCGGTTGAGAAAAATTATCCCCTGTCCAATCAACATTCAGAATAGCACTACTAATAGGTTGAACAAATGGAGAAATAGCTTTGTAGAGGTCTGAGTCGAGAATAACTTGACGGAAGCGACGAATATACCAACTCATAATTTCCGCAGACCCCAAAAGTCTTAAAGTCTCTTTATCTCCCGTGCCATCGTAAATAATTACGTCATATTCCCCACTAGCACTATATCCCCGCATAACATTAATGGTCAGAATTCCTTCTACTCCTGGTAATACTCCCAGTTCTTGACCATATACCTTTTTAAAGAATGGTGTACGGATATATTCAGCTTCTAGTTTTTTCAGTTCTTCCCAACCGCTTTCTAGTAAACTTGCTGCCTGAATATTGACTGCTTTGAGATTCGAGTCTATTTCTGTAGGTTCAGGACCAATACTAGCACCTAATATTAAAGATAATGTTGAAGCAGGTTCTTGTCCTACAAATAGAACTTTTTTACCTTGGCTAGCGTATCGTTTGGCAGTGGCAAATGCAATAGTTGTTTTACCAGTGCCACCTTTACCCAAAAATGTATAAGTAATGGTCATTTCAGTTATCAGTTATCAGTTATCAGTTATCAGTTAACAGTACCTCCGGCTTAAGCCTTATGCTTGAAATACTGAAGTTTCTTTTTTTGTCCCTTATCCAAGGGTAGGCCATTGACCTTATTTTTTGGTCATTATTTATCTATCAAAAGTTTAGAATCAAGGAACACTTACATTTTGTAATTATTTAGTTTACTTTGAGAATGATATTTTATGGTATAAACTATCTGAACTTAAATATTGATATATTTACTTGATGTCCCAAGTATATACCAAAGATTTTGAAATTCAATGTCATCCACAACAGCGGATTTGGAGAAAAATTTCCCAAGAAATTGGCAACCTTCCCTTACCAGGCGTTCCCATTCGCTTAATTTTCACAAAAGTTGAAGGTGATACTCTCACTTTTGAATCAAGCTTTATCGATACAGACAGAAATCTTGTTTGGTAATCATTACTGGATATTAATATTCGTCAACAGGTTTCTAAGCAACCGTTTGTAGCAATTAGTATTATTCCCACTGGAGGTTAATACGCCTCATAAGTTACGATATTGATTAGAGCAGTTGCTTTAGTCTTTGGCGAAAAGCTCGTAAAGCAGGACTCCTCCAAATCTCACTGCTTTGAGCTAAAACTTCTGCTACCAAATCTCGAATCAGTAATGTAGGAAACGTTGGACTGGTGCTAACTTGCTGGTACTCACCTGCTTGGAAGAGGTCAATTCTGAGTTGATTATTCTCATAGCGCCAGAGTTCAGGAACTCCTAATTTTGCATAGACATCTAGTTGAGTCTTAGAAGTAACATTCACTTCAATGGCTCATACCTTGGTGGTGAATTGAGGTTAATATTGACGCGTCGCTTGCCTCGCATTTGATCGCAATTTTGAATGTAAAAGCATTGAACCCGATCAATGCCACTGTCCATATTTTCTCGCTTGAAGGTAGTGGAACCAAAGCACTGACAGTTGACTTCTAAATCATCAAGCAAAATTTTCACTAAATCACCGAGTAGTTCTTTATCGACTTCGTGTTCTGGCGTAGGCATTCTGATTTCTAAGGTTCTATGGCTATAAGCAATGCGGGTAGAGCGATGTTACCCTAGTTCTTCAAGAATGGATTCAAATTCAGCCCACTCTAGGTTATGAATTAAAAGTTTTTGCCCTGGGGGAACGGTAAGTTTCTGAGTAGGAGAGTAACAGCCATAGTGAATGTTATATATATGATTTTGGATACACCATCAAACTTAATCTAATTTTTGATAAGAATAAACAGTCTTCTCAATCAAACTCAGGTGCCCACACCTCAACAACAGGCAATTCCAAACCTGGAAGCAATTCTGGTACTTGCAGGACATCCCCATCCTTCAGGACAATCTTATCAGCATCAAGGCAATGCGCTTCCATCGTGCAAGTTCTTGGATCGACTAACACTCCAAGTTTAGTTCCCAATTCCAAAAACTCCTGTATCTTCTGACGTAATTTAGTTAAACTATCTGTTTTAGATTTAACTTCAAACATTAAATCAGGAACTAACTCCGCGTAATCTTCTGTTGTGCAAGGTAGACGTTCAGCTAACATAAAAGAAACATCGGGTGCGCGAACATCCCCTCTGTAAAACTTTCGCCACCATAAATATTTTCTACAAATTCCCAAGGACGAGCTTTACAGTGTAATAGAGTTTTACTAGCACTACAATAACCCAAATTGTTAATAGCTTCTTGCTGTTTGTTGGGTAAAATAGGGTCAAAATTAATTTGAGCAAGAGCAGTAGCAGGAACAGCAAAGATAACATAATCAAATTCTGCTGTTTCTTGCTTATCTAACTTATTCCAGACAACTCTAACTCCTTGATCTGTCATTGCTATATTTGTTACTTTAGCTTCAGTCTGGATTGTTCGTGATATTCTTTTAACCAAAGCCTTAACTAAAAGTCATCATTCCTCCTATGAGTTCGTATTGCTCAACTTAATGCCAAGCAAAGAAATCAATCAAACCATTTAATAAAGAAATATTATCATAATCTATTATACCAGTAATACAACCAATGAGTTCAAAAGCGTCTGGGGAAAGATGACTGCGAAAAAAGTCTGTAACTGAGAGGCGATCGTACTGTTTAAGCTTATTGCTGGTGAAAGTTGGCGCAAATAATTCCCATTTCTCTTTTTCCGAAAAAGTATCGATTAATTCTGACAATAACTGGTCGTAAATTATCCCAGGATCTTTTTTTTCATCAGAGGTTAAACTGTAAACAGAAAACCAATCTTGATAACTATCCAAACAAGTCTTCTTTCCTCTTAGATAATAAAAAGCTTTGGGATTATAATTCATAAAAGGTCTTTTTAGGTAACTTAAACTTATCTATATAGTGTAAAGTGCAACCATGACTTGCAGGAATTCGCATTGCTCCTAATTCTCCATAAGTCCCGTCCCTAAAATAATGAATCTTAATCCTTCCTCCCAAACGAGAATCAGACTCTAATAAAGTAACTTTATGGCTTAGTTGACTTAGTTAATAAGCACTAACAAGTCCCGCAATTCCTCCGCCAATAATTGCAACTTGTTTGCGAGTACCGCCCTGATCGTAGGGAATAAGAAAACCAGGATGACTATACAAGCGCTTAAAAGAAAATGGAAAATCTAACTCTAACTCTAAAATGCTATTATACATATCTGTTCAACGCTACAAGGTGAATTTTTTTACCGAAAAATTAAGGTTTAAAGCCTCTCCTTTCAAGGAGAAAAAAACCAAAAAATTCCTTTTAACCAATCCTATCCGTTTGTAAGAAGAGGTAATAATTAATTATTAATTATTAAATTATTGAAGGTGCTTCTTCCAGTGATTTACAAATCATAAGTTTTTGGTTTTGGAATTTCCCCAAGGAATCAATTGAAAACAGGTATGCTTGAGAGCGATGCTCACCTAACTCTTCAAGAACAGACTCAAATTTAGCCCACTTTAGGTTGTGAATTAACAACCTTTGACTGGGGGAAACCATCAGTTATTGAAGTAGTAAGGTGACTGCCATGATAAATGTTATCTGATTTTGGATTTTAGTAAACAATCATCACATATTGAGCATTGGACAGAAGTAAACTGGAAGTCAAGCAAAACTAAAAGTAATACTTTTTTTTATGATTTACTCTCATACCCAATGCTCTACCTTTAGTATTCGTTAGGAAGCTGGTTCTATTTCATCTTCAAAAAACCAAGTGCCCATTTTTTCTTCAAATTGGACCCAGAAGCCGACTCCACTACCGTCTACCATTTTGAATTCTGTGATTGTACCAATAGGATTTTGCTTTAATCTATTGACTATATTTTCAGGTATCCGTTGTTTAATACCTTTTACTTTTACTTTTTGACCAATTTCCATTTTGATTTACGATGTTCTCCTTGTGGTATTAACTAATCCACAGTTTATCTAAAATTAGTGCTTGAGCACAGTTATAATAATATAAGTCTATAAGTCAAAATTCAAAATCCTAGTTCGACTTAGGCATCTCTCTCAATTCAAAATTCAAAAGTGAAAATCCTGGTGCGACTCAGCTATCCATCTTTACCCGCTAGTAGTCCACCTGATTGAGATAAAATTCGCTACATCTAAAATTTATTAATTTTTCCCTCCCCAACCATCTCCTGCAAAAACTGACTAGACTTGTTTTCCCCATTAGTCTCTACTCTAAAATCGGCAATAATATACTCTGCTATCTAAAAGTAATTTATCTATATGCTGGCCAAAAGAATTTTACCTTGTCTTGATGTTAATGCAGGCCGAGTCGTCAAGGGTGTCAACTTTGTGAATCTTCAAGATGCTGGAGACCCTGTGGAACTAGCTCAGGTCTATAATGATGCTGGTGCTGATGAGTTGGTATTTCTAGATATTACGGCCACTCACGAAGACCGAGATACAATAATAGATGTGGTTTATCGGACTGCAGAGCAGGTTTTTATTCCTCTGACAGTGGGAGGCGGTATTCAATCCTTAGAAAATATTAAAAATTTATTAAGAGCAGGTGCAGATAAAATAAGTATAAATTCAGCAGCAGTCCGTAATCCTAACTTTATTAATCAGGCCAGTGACCGTTTCGGAAATCAATGTATTGTAGTAGCTATTGATGCTCGTCGTCGTTCAGATCCAGATAACTTAGGATGGGATGTATATGTGCGAGGTGGCCGAGAAAATACTGGCAAGGATGCGATCGCCTGGGCAATAGAAGCAGAGCAAAGAGGGGCAGGAGAGCTGCTTGTCACAAGTATGGATGCTGATGGAACCCAGGCAGGTTATGACTTAGAGCTTACGAGTAAGATAGCAGAAAGTGTTCAAATTCCAGTAATTGCTTCTGGGGGTGCTGGTAACTCTCAGCATATTTTTGAGGCTTTAACTGAGGGGAAAGCAGAAGCAGCATTACTTGCTTCATTACTACATTATGGTCAACTAAGTGTAGCAGAAATTAAGGATTATCTGGCTGGCCATCAAGTACCTGTAAGACAGAGTTAAGTTTACTTGTAACTTTTATTTTATATTTCCTAAGTAAAAATACTTAGGTGTATTTTTAAGAAATGTTGTTAGAATAAAAGACATTGTTACAAAACGTAACTTATGTTGGTCACGATTCTAATACTTGATGTTGCTTTAGTCGCTTGGGCTCTGCATTTGATGCAAGAGTCATTCCATCATAGAGAATTTTCTCTAATGCTAGCAGGTATTTTAGTTGGTATATCTGCTGGAGCAATGATGGTCGTTTATTTTCTTATGGGAACTTGTATGACTCACTTAACTCAAATGTCTCAACATTCCTACACATATTTTTAAGCTGGTCATCAGGGTATGATGTTCCTCAACAAGGCCAGATACCCTGATATACCAGAAGTCAGAAGTTAGATATCGGAGCCTTCTGATTGACAATCTATAGAAGTTAAATTCGCAGCATGGACTAAGTTTGAGAGGCTTGATAATGTCCTATATAGTAATGGCGACTGCTATAGATAATTTGCTCAAAATGTTGTAGAAATTTTTTGATTAACTTCTTGACAAAAGAAAAAAAATTAGGTAATATAATTAGTGCTTTGGCTCGGGGTTATAGCTCAGTTGGTAGAGCACCTCAATGGCATTGAGGGGGCCAGCGGTTCGAGTCCGCTTAACTCCATATTAATACGGCTTTGTTTCTAAGGTTTATTTCCTTTCCTACAAGTACTAATTTAGTATCAATTTAGTATCGCCAAATGGTAAAAAAGTAAGGTACAAAATTCTATATTATACCGTTATTCTAGCATAGGGTGAGTTGCAATTAACCCTAACAGGTAGAGTTACTGTGTAAGTCTTAATATTAATCTATAATTTTTTCCTAAAATTCAGCACTATCTCAGAAATTGTCAAAATTCAACATTTTTTAGGTACTCCTTGTTATCAGTTAAGCTGTTATATAGCTGTAACAATATTTGATGAAATTGATATAAATATTTTCTGAATCACCAGGATTTTTTGATTAAAAAATTAGTACTCCTTTGAGAATGGTAATTTTGATATTGACTTAACAAATAATCTATTATTTATATTTGTATAACTATGCAATTACTGATAGTAAACAATGATTTTCTAGGGCTACGTTATAAAAATTGTGATTTATTTTGATGATGGTAATTTAATTAACATTGAGAGTTGATACTAATTTATATTTATATTTATATTTTTTCATGATTGAACACTTCAAAAAAATATGTGAATTCAGAATATTTTATGGATTATTATAGACAGATTTAAGTGAATTTTTTGTTGATACTTGTGAATAAATATTCTTGGAATTATGAAGGACGATTTCAAAGTAGAAAAACTCCCAACTAAAAGTTAAATTTTTAACTGATAGTAGTTCTCATATTAATGAAATATAGTATTTTTACTATTCCTTATTCACCTAAAATATAAAATTTTTCTATCTCACCAATTTGATAAACTATATATAAAAAAGAATGTAACTATTGATGATTTTATTGATAATTATGTTGTTTGCCATAAAAATTGAGATATTTTATGATATGATTGGTAAGAATTGCCTAAAAGCAGTGCTTTGGGAAACTGGGGTTAGATGGAAAAAGAGCATAACTATTATGAAGTTTTAGGAGTATCAAAAGATGCTTCAGCAGAACAGATTAAAAAAGCCTATCATAGCCTAGCACGTCAGTATCATCCTGACGTCAATTCAGGGGATATAAATGCAGCAGAAAAATTTAAAGAAATTAATTCAGTCTATGAGATTCTTTCTGACCCATTCAAGCGATCGCAATATGACCAAACTGTAGGGGAAGCAGAGGAATTATATAAGCGTGGAGTTGCTAGAAGTCAGCTTGGAGATTATCAAGGTGCAATACTAGATTATACAAAAGCGTTGGAAATTAATCCTGATTGGGCAGAAGTTTTGTACCATAGAGGATTTGCTAGTTATAAATTGCAAGATTATCGGAATGCTGATATTGATTATACTCAGGCATTATTTTTAGACCCATACTTAGTAGAAGTTTACTATTATCGGGGTTTATGTCGGATGAAATTAAGGTATATTCAGGCTGGTATGGAAGACTATACCAAAGCATTAGAAATCAATCCGAATTTTGCTCATATTTATTATCAGCGTGGTTTAGTTTATTTAGAGTTACAAGAACATCGTCTGGCAAGATTAGATTTCAGAAAAGCTGCTCAACTTTTTGCAGAGCAAGGAGATAGAGCTAATTCTCAAAGATCCCTAGAAGCTATTAAAAGTTTAGAGGATTTTTCCTGGGTAGAAATACGAGAAATATTGCAGAGAACTTTTCAGGATAGTTGGATAACAGTAAAGACTTTTATGCCTAATCCAACAGGGGGGTTATTACCAGCTTTTTCTCAATTAGAACAGAAAAAAGCGCTGAATGTGGCAATTTTATTAGGGATAATATTTGAAGTTTGTTTTGTAATAGGAATTAGCCTAATTTTACAACAATTAGATAAAGCTAATAATACAGGATTTTTATTGTTAATAATCATTGGTATTATTCCCTTTGTGAATATAACAGTTACAAGTGGTTTTGCTAGACTAATATTTAAAACTAATGGTAGTTTAACAGGAGATTTATTTATCGCAGGTGCATCACTATTACCTCTGGGTTTACTGGTTTTGTTCAGTGGACTTTTAAATAATTGGATAATTAGTTTTATTTTATCTATTTTTGCTCTTTGTTATACAATTTTAATTATGTATACTGGTTGTCAAAAAATTTCCAATATTTCTGAAGAAAAATCTGCTATTACAGTGCCGATTATGCTATTTCTGAGTGGGTTGCCATTTGGTTTGATTAACTAGATAAATATAATTCTAGGGAGTAGGGAGTAGGGAAGAGAAAATCTGAGTAAAAATCTACTATAACAGTAGCTATTATCTCATTAGTAAGCGGGTTGTCATTTGGTTTAATTAACTAGATCAATATTTTGATAGGATTTCATTAATTGATAATTGATAATGGATAATTGATAATTACCTCTGGTTAAAAC
>NZ_JBNHER010000326.1:0-13703 GCF_050015975.1 Dapis purpurea BLCC-M126
TTCGAGCTTGGTAGTAGAAACTTTTTAGCTTGGCAATGGAAAAGTTCGAGCTTGGTAGTAGAAACTTTTTAGCTTGGCAATGGAAAAGTTCGAGCTTGGCAGTGGAAAATTTCTAGCTTGGCAATGGAAAAGTTCGAGCTTGGCAGTAGAAACTTTTTAGCTTGGCAGTGGAAAAGTTCGAGCTTGGCAGTAGAAACTTTTTAGCTTGGCAGTGGAAAATTTCGAGCTTGGCAGTGGAAAAGTTCGAGCTTGGCAGTAGAAAAGTTCGAGCTTGGCAATGGAAAAGTTCGAGCTTGGCAGTAGAAAAGTTCGAGCTTGGCAGTAGAAACTTTCTAGGTTAAACCTAGAGGTTTCAAAACTCTTTTGTTGGGTTCGCTTCGCTTAACCCAACCTACTATATTATTCATTATCAATTATCCATTAATTACCTTTATTTTTCCTGTCACTGTTTCAGAAATTAGAGTAGTTCGATATTCTTGGATTAATTTTATTTCCTTTTCTATTGTGGCGAGCGATCGCTCAATTTTTTCTGATTTTTTTTCAATGAATAAGGCAATTTCTTTTTGTTCTGGGAGAGGAGGTATTGGCATAACAAAGTTGCGCAAAATCTCTGTATTAATAGAATCTCTTGTAGATCCAACTGAATAAAAACCAACAAAATTAGATACTAAGCTCGAACTAAATATGTGAACTGAAAAGTAATTGTATAGAATAGGGTGGTTAATTCTTAACCTTAGCATTTGACCAGATATCATCCAACCTTTTTCTCGTTCAGTGACTAAAGCAATACGCCCAATACTTCCAACTCGACTAAAAACAATATCTCCTACTTGTAAACGATATATTGATAAACTTTGAGCTTTTTCTTCTGAAATTTTAGGAATATTAGAATCATCAATATGTAAATTCTTTACATTACGAATTAAAATTAGTGGAACACCTTCCTCAACATAATCACTAGCATGAAGTTGGGCACCAAAAGGTCCTGTTTGAACAATTCCATGGTCGTTTTTAGCTAAGTGTTTTACTTTTCTCACCTCCCAATGTTCGGGTATTTCTCCTAACCATTCAATGCCAGAAAATTTCATCGGAACATCTGCGTTAAGACCTTTAGTAACTGCCTGATTAATAATAACGGTTTTCTGTTCTTTTAGTAGTTCTATCATCCGTTGTTTTTTGGAAATATATTTATCTATTTGGGCGAGTTGTTTGTCTAGGAAATTAGCGATCGCTTGTTGTTCTAATAGAGGAGGTAAAATGCAGGTCAAACTAGCAACTTCACCAACTGAAACAGCATCATAGGTACTACCAGTAGCTAACCTATAAAGTTCTTGTCTAACAATCATTAATAAGTACCAAGTGTAGTTAGGAGATATTTTTTCTTGCCTCGTTTTAATAGCACATAAACCTCTACCAATACCGTAACTTTGGTTGGCGATATTAAGTGCGCCTACAGGTGCCCGTACAGAAAGTAAAATATCACCAGAGTCAGCATATTTATTCGCTGTTTTACAGTAAATTTTTGGTGAAGGATTTAATTTTCCAAATTCAGCATTACCCTGAAGAAATGGTTTCCCTTCACCTTCATAGCTATATTCATCTGAGTTAGGAGATTGACCCATATTAATAATAGCTATGTACTTTAATTTTCTCATCTCCCAATGTTCAGGAATATCCCCCAACCATTCAACACCAGAACTTTTATAAGCTGGATACTTTTGAAAATTCAAATCAACCATATTTTCCCAAAACCTCCTAATTAAAAAAGTAAAATTTTCCTAAGTAAACAAGTAGATACTGATAACTAATAACTGATTTAATCTTCCAAGTCTTCTACTTCAGTAGGAGATGCTGATAACTGATAACTGATAACTGATAACTGATGTAGCATTCCCTCCGCTTCCTTTTCCAACTCTAAAAGTTCTTCCACAATATCCTCTAAACTCCGCAACTTCTGAAATTTATAAAAATACTTAGTAAAGGAAATCTCATAACCCCTCACCACTTTATAAAAATCTATCCAAGCATCAGGAACATGAGGCAAAACTTCCCTCTGAAAATATTCCTCAATATCCTCTTTTAACGGCACATTTTCTGTATCCCTTAATTCCACATCCGGTTGATAAACAACTCCCTTTTTCGTCCGCTTCAAAACTACAGCTTCTCCCCGCTCATCCTTTTCAGTAAAAATCTGATAAATCAAATCCAAATCCCGCTTTTTCAACTTCCACTCCTGCTCTTTCAAAACTTTCTCAAAATCTCTCTTCACCAAATTAAAATCCCACTGCACCTCCTCACCAAACAACTCCCGCAAAATCTCCACCACTCCCAACAAATCATCACCCATCTTTTCCCCAAATTCCTGAACCCTTGCCGCCGTAACTTGAAAACTAAAACGCAAAGGTCTCTCCACAACAATCTTATGAAAACCAAAATCCTGATTATCAAAAATTCGACTATTATCCGACTCCGAAAAATCGAGAAATTCCTGAGTTATCCTGTCAATATCCTCCCCCCGCAACTCACAATTTTTACTCCCCAAATTTTTCCTCAATTTCCCATACCATTCCGTCGCATCTATCAACTGCACCTTTCCGCGACGATGAACAGATTTTTGATTAGAAAGAATCCAAACATAAGTCGCAATACCAGTGTTATAAAACATATTTAACGGCAAACCAACAATACATTCCAACCAATCATTTTCAATAATCCAGCGCCGAATATTACTCTCGCCACTACCAGCATCCCCCGTAAATAAAGCCGAACCATTATGAACAATTGCTATTCGACTTCCCAACTTTGTCGAGTCTTTCATTTTAGAAAGTTTATTCACCAAAAATAATAATTGCCCGTCACTACTCCGGGGAATAAGTTGTAATTCCTCCCCCTGATGTTTCACCAAAAACCTATTATCTTTTATCTCCTTTTTTCTCCCTACTAAAATCTCATCTTGATCGACTTTCCAAGATTTTCCATAGGGAGGATTAGCCAACATAAAATCAAATGTCAAATCAGGAAAACCATCATTAGCAAGAGTCGAAGCATACTTAATATTATCCGTATCTTTTTCCTTAATTAACATATCCGCCTGACAGATAGCATAAGTCTCCGGATTAACCTCTTGCCCATACAAATAAATAGTTACTTTTTTTCCCATTCCTGTTGCCAACTCCTGCAAAAAATTTTCTGCTTCGGTCAACATTCCGCCAGAACCGCAGGCACAGTCATAAACTAAATAAGTGCCGTTTTTAATCTTGTCTTTCACAGGCATAAAAATCAAATTAACCATCAACTTAATAATGTCGCGGGGAGTAAAATGTTCTCCTGCCTCCTCATTATTTTCTTCGTTAAATCTTCTAATCAATTCCTCAAAAACATAACCCATCCCCAAATTAGATAATCCAGGTTGAATAACCTTTCCTTTTTTATCTTTCATCGGTTCCGGACTGAGATTAATTTCCGAGTCAGTAAACTTTTGAATTAAAGAATAAAGGCGGTTATGTTCGACCAAAGTTTCCAACTGATTTCGGAACTTAAACTTACTGATAATTTCCTGAACATTGTCGCTAAAACCATTCAGATAATCTATCAAATTCTCTTTAATAAGATTAGGTTCATCCAGCAATTTTTTCAGAGTATAGGGAGAAGTATTATAAAAAGGATATTTAGTAAATTCTGTTAATCCAGATTTATCAGTAATATTCATTTTTTCATAAAAATCATTCTCTGCTAAAACTTCTGCTTTAGTAGATTCAAGCAAACAATCTAACCGCCGAATAACAGTCATCGGCAGAATTACATCTCGATACTTTCCCCTAACATAAACATCCCGCAAAACATCATCAGCAATTCCCCAAATAAAACTAACAATTCCGTTATGTGTACCGTTATCCATTCTCGTAATTTATAGTCAAAAGTAATTAAAGTCGAGAATTAAATTTTACATCAGATTCGGTTATTAATTTGGTACAACTGACATGGTAAATATTTTTTGCTTGCCAAATGATTTGTGAAAAAAAACTGTAGGGTTTTGGTCTCCAAACCCAAGCTAAAAAGGGATTTGGAAACCAAAACCCTACGATAAAATGATTGCTATATTTCTGTTTGAAATTGTCTTTTCAATTCCTCTGGCAATATCATCATCCAGTCTATTAACAATAACTATGACTATATTCTCTAGGTCACCATTTTTTCTCTTCATCTCCCAACACAGCTAAACTGACTACTTCTGTATTTTTCAACCGATACTTATCATAGATGCGGTAATGATAAACATACATTCTTTCGCCAAAATCACTTTCATATTGCCCTTGGATTTCTGTGTGAATCAAGATAATAGTTTCTTGACTATTTTTTAGCCAAACTTTAACTAACTTATCTGCTAAAGGTTTACCTAAATTAGCATATTGAACAATTTGTTGAAACTCTTTATCCAAAGTTTCATAACCTTCTTCCCAATCAATTTATCGGTGAGCATCAGGAAAAAAGAAAGCCATAAATTCGGGAAAGTAAACATCTAATGCTTCTTTCCAAGGACTATCATTTCAGTTATTAGTTATCAGTTATCAGTACCTCCTACTTTCTACTTTAGTAGGAGGTACTGATAACTGAATTTATTTTTTTTCATCCCTTTGAAAGCGGAGGCTTGAAACCTTATTTTTTGGTTATCTCCTCCTGGGGTTGGATTTTCCATATTGTAAACTTTTTCATCTACCTACTTAGAGATAGTTTTCATTATTCATTATCAATTATCAATAAATATTCTCTCCCAGTTCAACTCTATTTCTAGTGGTTTTGGAGACAAAACATCTACATTATTTACTCGCCACCTTAATAAATTATTTCCACAATTCCCGACAATTTCACTATCCATTCCTAAAGCTTTTCGAGGTGCAATAGTCGCCAAATAAATTCCCGTCTCTACATCACAAATTCCCCACTTCACCAAATTATTAACTCCAACTAATAAAGGTAAAGTAGTTCCTGCTAAAGTTCCATCTTCTAATCTTACCGTACCGTTTTTAACTTCTATTTCTCTAGTATCCCAAGGGTAAATTCCATCTGCTAATCCTAAAGGTGCTAAAGCATCACTAACTAAAAATATTCCCTGCTGATATTTACTTGCTTTCAATAAAATTTCTATCATTGTTGAACAAACATGATTACCATCAGCAATTAAACCACACATAACGTCAGAATTTGTAATTGCTGCTCCTAATAATCCTGGTTTTCGATGATGTAAACTCGGCATAGCGTTAAAAGCATGAGTCACCATTGAAGCTCCCAATTTAAAAGCTATTTCTGCTTGATTTGCTGTAGCCTGAGAATGCCCTAAACTAACTGTAATTCCTAATTCTTTTAAGTATGGAATTACTGTTTCTGTACTGTCTAATTCTGGAGCTAAAGTGATAATTTTAACTGTTTGAGCATAATCGCCAATTACTTGTTTGATATTTTCAATAGTTAATGGTATTAAGTATTCGTTAGGATGAGCGCCCCGTTTTTCTGGATTCAAAAAAGGTCCCTCTAAATGTACACCCAAAATTTTTGCTGTTTCTGGTGCTTGGGGTTGGGAGGCCAAATTGTGGAAGATTCGGAGCGATCGCTGAATATTATCTATAGAAGTTGTGACAATAGTAGGCAAAAAAGCATCTATTCCTTGTTGCCATAAATATTGAGAAATTTCATTTATTTTGGTTATGGAAGTTTCATCTACTTCCGGAAAAGGTAAACCTAAAGCACCATTAATTTGTAAGTCAACTCCACCTAGAGAAACCCAGTCTTCTTTAACATCAATAGTATTAGATGTAGTAGGCAAAAGTTTTTCAGTCTGAGGAATAATTTGCTCAATTTTGCCATGAGAATTGATTAAAATTTCCTGTAGGTTTTGACAACCAGGAATTTTAGCGTTAATAATTTTAGTGGTTAAGTTCACGAGTTTAAATTTTAAATTACAGCTAGGAATATACAGTAGTTTGTAACTTGATGAGGCAAAAAATTATGGGTAATTAGGTAATATAGTAATCCTATTTAAGTTGTAATATTTTGGTGGCAGTTAGGAGTCACGAGTAGTAGGGGAGCCGTCAAATTGGCATACAGAATTTACTCATCTTTTCAGCTCAAATTAAATATTATAAAAATTTTCACAACCAATGGGGGGATTTCTATATATAAAGAGGAAATAGAGATTACAGTAAGAATTCGGCAGTTAGTGACTAATAAATAAGGTCTCAAGTCTCCTCTTGCAAGGGTATAAAAGGAAATTTCGTATTTTATTGCCTTCAGCTAGAGGTACTGATAACTGATAACTGAAACTGAAAAAAAGCTGAATCCTTACAGATTATGTAAAACTGTACCTCACCACCTTGAAAAATACTCTATTATAATTGGTGTTAAATTGAAAGGGAACTTAAAAATAAATTTTTAGTCAAAACAAGTCTATTAAAATGCAGAAAAATCTACTTAAAATTTCCACTCTAAGCTTTCTATTTATAAGTGTTTTATTTGCACAAAAAAGTCAAGGTACAACTATAACATCTGCACCTCCCATATCATTTCAAGTGAACCAGGTATCACAATGGTTTACAGGCTTATTTGATAATACTAAACAAGTAGCTAATAACCCAACTATTCCTCCAATTACAATGTCGAACTGTGGGGTTAAACTTTTTGGGAGTGAGTTGATGGAAAACACAGAAACTGTTTATTTAGAACAAAGAACAGGAGGATTTCCATTTCGAGTGCGGTTGTATTCTTTTTTCAGTAATAATGATTCGCAAGTTACTATTAGTATTAATCGTTTCCTTGATGAAACTTCTTTACTAGGTTTATGCGATCGCCCTCAATCTCAACAAGTTATTAATGCTACAAATATAGATGATTTTAGCTGTGAAGTTAACCTGTCTTGGATTTCTAATAGCTATGTAGGAAGTAATGCACCAGTGGGTTGTTCGACAACTTTTCCTGGAGGTAAAGTTGTTTCTGATGTTTTAATTAAACCTAATTTTATTGAGTCTTTGGATCAAATTTTCGACGGAAATGGTGATCTTTTATTTGGTACAACTATAGCTTTTGAAAGAGTAGGAACAGTTCCCGAACCTTCGATATTATTGGGGTTATTTGCCTTCAGTGCGTTAGGTATAGGAATAGTCCCCAAACATGATGAGTAATTCTGTTTATTTGACACTTTAATGTTAATACTTATACCAAATGCAAAAAAGGCAGTTACATTTTAATTTGTGATTTATGCCTGCAATAAAAAATTTGCTTATTCCATAAATTATAGAAATCTGACCTTTTTTGCTCTTTCTTATTATGTTTTTATTTGACTATTACCTATACCTTATTCCCTATATCATGACTGTAAGAATATTTTATGAAATTGGTATTATTGTATTTTAGTTAAAAATTCATCAGGGTGAAATTATTTCATTGAAATTTCATTGCTATAAATTTTTAGACTAATTATTTTTAGTGAATTTTAAACAAAATATCAGTTTTATTTCTATATGGGATAAATTTTTACTGTATTTACTTAATTATTAACGTGACAATTTTTTAGAGCAAATCTAATATCATAATATAATTTAATTGTTCTGACTCTTAGTAATAAAAAATAAACTCCTGATAACTGATGACTGAAATGAATCCCATAGTCGGAATTATAATGGGCAGTGACTCAGACTTGCCCACAATGCAAGAAGCGATCGCCATCTGCGAAGAATTTAACGTACCCTCTGAAGTTGCCATTGTCTCAGCTCACCGTACCCCCCAAAGAATGTTTGAATATGCCGAAACTGCCCATCAAAGAGGATTAAAAGTTATCATCGCCGGAGCAGGAGGGGCAGCACATCTACCAGGAATGGTCGCATCTTTAACGCCACTCCCAGTCATAGGTGTACCAGTACAAACCCGAACATTACAGGGAGTAGACTCATTATATTCTATAGTGCAAATGCCAGGAGGAATACCAGTAGCCACAGTAGCAATCGGTAATGCCAAAAATGCTGGCTTATTAGCAGTTCAAATCTTAGCATCCCACCAACCAGAATTATTAGAACAAGTACAAAAGTACCGCCAGACCTTAGCTGAATCAGTAACTGAAAAACAAACTAAACTAGATCGACTCGGATATCGAAAATATTTAACATAAACTTAACCATTATGCAAATATTTTATGGTAAAAAACTGACAAATACTTGCTATTGTAACTGGCAGAAACTGTTGTAGAAATACTCTATATCCAACTACTTATAAATAAGAATAGTAGTCATTGATACAGAAAATTAATACAACAATTAGTGCGATATTTTTTGCATTTGTAATCTCACAAATTAACTTGGTCTTGAAAATGACATCTAAACTAAAGTTTAGGAGCAACAGAACAAAAAACAAACGGTTATTATCAGCAAAATATAGCCGTTTCTTAGAACCGACAGCACTAATCAATCAGCTACGTCGGACAAAATGGTTTTCCCCGACTACATTAGCCTGCATACCTCTGGTATGTGTAATTATTGCTGTTTGGGCAGGAGCAGCAACCGCCCAAGAGCAACAATTAACCCCAGAGTATATAAAAGGGGTTTTAGATGCGATTTGGATTTTGGTAGCTTCAGTCTTTGTGATTTTTATGAATGCTGGTTTCGGAATGTTAGAAACAGGATTCTGTCGCCAGAAAAATGCAGTTAATATTCTGGCAAAAAACTTAATTGTATTTGCTATTGCTACATTAGTCTACTGGTCTATTGGATTTTCCACAATGTTTGCTGGAGACCATCCCTTGATTGGTGGAGGTGGTTTTTTCCTAACTGGCGAATCTAGTACATATGGACTAGATCCATTTCCTGCTGGTTTGCCAGTACCCGTATTTTTCTTATTCCAAGCAGCTTTTGCCGCCACTGCTGCAACTATTGTCTCTGGAGCAGTAGCAGAAAGAATTGAATTTTCAGCCTTTTTACTGTTTAGCTTATTAATCACAGGTATTTCATACCCTATTACTGGACATTGGATTTGGAGTTCTAGTGGTTGGCTCAATGAAATGGGTTTCAAAGACTTTGCAGGTTCAACAGCAGTTCACTCAGTAGGCGGCTGGGCAGCATTGGTAGGAGCATATCTGCTTGGACCCCGGATGGGCAAATATGATGAAAATAATCAACCAAGAGCTATTCCTGGCCATAACATGGGTTTTGCTACCTTAGGCTGTTTAATTCTTTGGATAGGTTGGTTTGGCTTTAACCCTGGTTCTCAACTTGCAGCAGATGAAAATGTGGTTTATATTGCCGTCACCACAAACTTAGCAGCAGCAGCAGGGGGAGCTACCGCAACTATTACATCTTGGTTGAAAGATGGTAAGCCAGACCTTTCAATGATTATTAACGGAGTTTTGGCTGGCTTAGTCGGGATTACTGCAGGTTGTGATGGCGTATCTTATTTAGGTGCAGTAATTATTGGTGCTGTAGCTGGTATAATTGTCGTTTTTTCAGTTTCCTTCTTTGACAAGTTGCAAATTGATGATCCTGTAGGTGCAACATCAGTTCACTTAGTATGTGGGGCTTGGGGTACTTTAGCCGTTGGTATTTTTGTCGAAGGTGCTAATATCTTTACTCAAGCTATAGGTATTATCTCAGTCGGATTGTTTACAGTTATACTCTGTACTATTTTCTGGCTAGCTTTGAAGGCCACTGTGGGTATTCGTGTCCATCCAGAGCAAGAATATCAGGGTTTGGATATTTCTGAACATGGTATGGAAGCTTATAATGGCTTTGTGAAAGAACCTGATGCTCTTGGGGCTGGTGTTTCTCACGATCATTCCCAGTAAAATAGCCATAACCTAAGTGCTTTAGATTTATTATGTAGGGACTATAAACAACAATCTGAAGACAAGTCCGGAAAGGTAATATCAATTCACTGTAAGGATGTCACAAATAGTTTCAAACTTTAATTAATTGTCAAATAATTGCTCGAAACTATTTTCTTATCAAAGTTTTTAATCGATCAAATCTGACTTCTGACTTCCCTTCCGTGAAATGGTATAACTTTCCTGGCTTAGTTTAACCAAGTATCTTGAGAGAACAGCATAATACTTGTATGAGGAAACTAAATCCAAGTCATTCAGCTAGCCTAAATAAGACGCTCTCAAACCTAATGTGGGAAAACCTAACGTCTGGAAGGTGGGGATAATGTTAACTCCTCTAAAGATGTTCTAAATTGGGATTAGTTTTCTTGATTGAGAGGACTAATAGTTAACGAAAACTAATTGAATTTAGCTACCGTGTTTACTTTCTCTAGAGATATTCCAACATGGGTTTGGTGTTCTTTAGCTGGTAATGGGCTACTATCATTGACAGTGGCTATGCTAATTGTAACTGATTACAAGTTACCAGAAGATCCTCAAGCAAGTGCTACAATTACATCCACTACGACTAACAGTATTGAATCTAATAGCCCAAGCCCACTATTTGGGGAACCTCGAACAGAACTTCTGGCTATTGGTAGAAACCATAAATGGACTTATGACCAATGGGTGGAACAGTTACAGCGAGAGGCGATTGCTGCAGCTAATAATCGTCCTGATCGTCTAACTATTTTAGTAGGAGATTCTTTGAGTCTTTGGTTTCCCTCAAAATTTCTTCCCTGGGATAGAAATTGGTTAAATCAAGGAATTTCTGGAGAAACTTCGACAGGTCTATTAAAGAGATTATATTTATTTGATAGTACCAGACCAGAAACAATTTTTGTAATGATTGGGATTAATGATTTGGTACATGGTGTGGACGATAGGACAATTTTGGCCAATCAAAGAAGAATTATTCGTCAATTACGAGCTGTTCATCCAGGGAGTCAAATAGTTGTCCAATCTATTTTGCCCCATAGTGGAGAGTCGGCTACCTGGGAAGGTCGCGATCGCCTACTCCAACTATCGAACAGTCGCATCAGAAAAATCAATCTTCGCCTGAAAGCTTTGGCTGATTCTCAAGGGGCTTTCTTTTTAAATCTTTACCCACTATTTACAGATGCTCAAGGTTTTCTGCGATCTGAACTGAGTACTGATGGCCTACATCTGAATGATAAAGGTTATCAAGTTTGGAGTACAGCAATCAAAATGTACAGCAAAATGAGATTGGAAGAACCTCAGTAAAGACAAGAGAAGGACCAGGGGAGAAAGGAAGAGAAGGTTAGTAAGAACTATAGCGACACACTAGATTTAGGATTGATCAGTGGAGTTAGCTATAGATTTTCTATATGTACTAGAGTTTTATTGCCCTATTCTCATCAGAATAGATTTCTGGAATTTTAGCGATGTAGAAAAAATACTATTTATGGATATGAGATTCAGAAGTATGGGTCTACACTATCATCCATCTAGGGTTTTGCCAGAAAATTAGCTATAGATTTTCCTAGCTGTTTTAATCTAGCTTGACTTTTTTTACCTTAAATTATAGGAAGAAATAAATATCTGGAATTTTTGCTATAGATGAGATGTAGAAAAAATACTATATATAGCAATCCTCGGCATATTCGTGGCAAAAATCTTACTCCTTTTTAGGGAACACTTAACTGGCAACAGGCAACAGGTAAGAGTTTCAACTTTTTCTTTTTAATCAACCGCAACCTATGCACGGATTACTATATAGAGATTCAGAACTATGGCGCTACACTATATCTAGTGCAGGATGACGGAAATAAGTGACCAGTGACAAAATACTCAAAGCCTTACCAATCAAAAATTCTGAATTCTGAATTCTGACTTCCGCGTAGCGGTACTAGGGTTTTACCAGAAAATTGGCTATAGATTTTCCTAGCTGTCTAAGCTTTTATAGCCCTATTCTCATCAGAATAGACCTCTTCAATTTTTCTGTTGAAAAACATTGTAAGATAAAACAAATTTCAGCAAAGTTTAATAGTCAAACATAATGGATACAAAAGCTTTTACCAGGGCACTAAAAAAATCTGATAATTATAACCGTAAAGGATTTGGTCATGCAGCAGAAGTAGCAACAGTTATGGAGTCTGTCTATCAAAGTAACCTAATCCAACAGATTAGAGATAATAACTATACTCTACAAAAAGGTGATGTTACTATCAAACTTGCAAGAGCTTTTGGTTTTTGTTGGGGTGTGGAAAGGTCTGTAGCAATGGCTTATGAAACTCGTCAACATTTCCCTAACCAACAAATTTGGATTACTTACGAACTAATTCATAATCCTTCTGTGAATCAGGATATGAGGGATATGCAAATTAATTTTATTCCTGTAATTGATGGTAAAAAAGATTTCTCTGTAGCTGGAAATAATGATGTAGTAATCTTACCTGCTTTTGGTGCAAGTATTCAGGAAATGCAAATATTGAAGGAAAAAAATTGCCAAATTGTTGATACTACTTGCCCTTGGGTTTCTAAAGTTTGGAATAGTGTAGAAAAACATAAAAAGAAAAAGTTTACTTCTATTATTCATGGCAAATATAGTCATGCAGAAACTATTGCCACTAGCTCTTTTGCTGATAAATATTTGATACTTCTTAATATATCAGAGGCAGAATATGTTTGTAATTATATTCTGAATGGTGGGAACCGTGATGAATTTATAGCGAAGTTTAAGCGTGCTTATTCTGAAGGTTTTGACCCAGATGTAGATTTAGAACAAGTTGGTATTGCTAATCAAACAACTATGCTAAAAACTGAGACTGAAGAAATAGGAAAGTTGTTTGAAAAGACAATGATGAAAAAGTACGGACCTGATAAATTAAATGAGCATTATCAAAATTTTAATACTATCTGTGATGCTACTCAAGAGCGACAAGATGCCATGGCAGGTTTATTTGATCAAAAGTTAGATTTAATGGTAGTGATAGGAGGTTTTAATTCTTCTAATACGACTCATTTGCAGGAAATGGCAATAGAAAATAATATCCCTTCCTATCATATTGATGGTGCTAAAAGGATTTTATCTGGTAATAGAATTGAACATAAACCTTTAGGAAGTGAAGTGAAAATATCTGAAGGTTGGCTGCCTGAAGGTGAGATAGTTGTGGGTGTAACTTCTGGTGCTTCAACTCCTGATAGAGCTGTTGAAGATACTATCAATAAAATTTTGGAGATGAAGTTGGTTGTTATGAATTGAATACTAGTCTGTGTTGATTGAGAAAATTTAGGGGTGATACCTATATTTGTATAGTTTCACCACTATTATAGAATAATTTGGTGGTGCTAAATTACTCTACTAATTTCTTAAATTTTGCTTTGCTGAATTAAGGGATTAATAATGAATTTAGATGTAACAGACAAATTCAAAAATTTAAGAAGCGTGAATTAAACATCTCCTTATATTTATCATATTTAGCGGCTTGCTGATTAAATCTAAAAGCATTTACACATAAACGCTTTTCCCTTTGTGTTTGTGTTTTGTGTGTGGTCTAAAAGTGCCAGCTTTTTGCTTACTATCCACAAAATTTTTCCATGCAGTATTGGGAATTGCTTGAGCTAGTTTTCCTCTCCCTACCAAATCTAGACCTGTAGTTTCTTTAGACATAAGATATTATTATTAATATGGTTAGGTCTATTTCATTAATTGATAATTGATAATGGATAATTGATAATTACCTCTGGTTAAAACCGACAGGATTGAAGATAAGGAAATATTATTTCTTTTCTCTTGGTCGATTGGATATGGCGTTTCGCTGCGCGACATGAAAAGCGTTTCGCT
>NZ_JBNHER010000327.1:0-17265 GCF_050015975.1 Dapis purpurea BLCC-M126
ATATAGGTTCCAACTTCGAGGGCATAGAAGGAATTCCCGGAGATGGTAGCCTACTTGGTAATTTCTTCAATCAAATACCAGGTACTGAAGAAGATGATAATCTAACTGGTACAGCAGAAAACGATTTCATCGTTGGTAATGCAGGAAACGATATATTAACTGGAGATGCAGGAAACGATATAATTTTTGGTGGTGATAATAAGGATATCTTAACAGGTGGCTCGGGAAGAGACAGACTTCGTGGTGGTGATGGAGAAGATACTTTTGTCTTCAACACCGGGAGTGAAGTTGACTTAGTTACAGACTTCGTTGTTGGGGAGGATACCCTACAGTTATCAGCAGATTTTGGTGTTACCGCAGAACAAGCCTTTGCTCAGATATCTACCGTTGCATTACCTACATTACCATTGATAGATGGTATGGATAATCGCTTTTTATCTACTTTTAACTTAGGTGATGATACACTTATAATCAGACATGAAGGTGTATTGACATCTGATAGTTTCAAAATCGTTTAACTAGATAAGTCAACTTGGGGATATTGGGGGTGTGAGTTAGCGTTTCGGCTGTCGCCGACATAAAAGGTGGAGCCTAGTGGCAGCTATATCGCTAATCCATACCCTTACTAATAATAATTATTATTCTCACAAAAACTGTCAGTTTTTTATATAGTGAATATCCTGTAAACTTGTATCTCACAATGCTTTTGAGATGCTTTTCGGATTTAATCCGGTAGTATCGGTATAAAAAAGCAGAGAAACCGGGTTTATATAAAATGCCCACTATACTGATATCTGTCTCCCATAAACCCGGTTTCTTATAACACCGAAGCCAAGGGATTTGATATTACCCCGTGATGCTTTGCTCTATAAACCTCTACAATAAGTAATATCATGTTTGGTTAAATACTTATATATACTTTGGCAGAGGGAAGGCAGAGGGCACTTATGCTGGAAGCAGAAGGAAGAGAGCAAAGTTTGAAGTGAAGAAGTTTTTATAACTAATCATCCGGACGTGATATCATATCATGTCCCGAACAGAGCGCTATAAAAAAACTTTTTCCTCTTTGCTCCTGACTGCTCTGTAGGACTTTAGTCCTACAGAAATTTAGGACTTTTATCTCAGGTTATTTCAGAGTAGGAATTTGTAGGATAGAATTTAGTAGATACTCAATCAAAGAAATTACGAATAAACACTATGAAACTTCGTTCTTTAGCTATATTATTTGGCATTACTGCCACCATTCTTTTTGCTAATCCTTTGAGAGTTCTTGCCCAACCTAAAAATTTGAATCTGACTCCGGAGCAAAAAACTGAGTGGGAAGAAATCAGGACACAAACCCAAGCTGAAATTCAAAATATTCTCACCCCCCAACAGCAGGAAGAGTTTGAAACTTTAACTTCACAAGGTGAAGAAAGACGAGAAGCGATGAAGCAGTTAAATCTCTCTGAAGAACAAAAAACTCAAATACGGGAAATCAAGCAGTCATCACGCCAACAAATGGCAGATATTTTAACTGAAGAACAACTACAGCAGGTTCGCCAACAAAGAAGAATTAGACGACGAATCCGCCAGTAAAAGTAAAAATTCAAAAGTCAAAAGTTAAAAGTTAAAAGTAAGAAAAATTAGAGTATGCTTCCTGAAGTCTATCTTGATGGTTAGACATCTCTAATATAAAAAATAAAATCAATTATCGGGCAGAAATAATCAATGGTTTCTGCCCGCTCTGTCTTTTGTATACCAATTCACTTTAAAAAAGTGATGTCATATTAAATCCGGTTAAATAGTTATAGATTGGTTAAGTCAAGAGGAGTCAGGAGGAGAGAGAATTACAAAGATTTAGTAGTTATAACGATTGGAGATTTTTTTATGTCCAATCTATAAAATCTTACTTTTGACTTTTAAGTTCCGTGAAAATGTTTATTCCAGGACTAAAGTCCTAGAAAAGTTTAGGACTTTGATCTCAGGTTATTTGAGAGTTGTCACTTGTAGGATAGAACATAAGTAAACACAAGTAGCAAAAAAATTAATTGGGAATAAACATAATGAAACGTCGTTCTTTTGCTCTATTTCTTGGCATTCTTGCCATCATTCTTTTTGCTAATCCTTTGAGAGTTCTTGCCCAACCTCAAAGTTTGAATCTGACTCCTGAACAAAAAACTCAGTGGGAAGAAGTCAGGGTACAAACTAAAGCTCAAATTCAAAATATTCTTACCCCCCAACAGCAGGAACAGTTTCAAACTTTAACTTCACAAGTTCCACGAATACGAGAAGCAATGCAGCAGTTGAATCTCTCTGGAGAGCAAAAAACTCAAATACGGGAAATCATGCAGTCATCACGCCAACAAACAGCAAATATTTTAACTGCAGAACAACGAGAGCAATTTCGTATGAAATTTCTTGCTCAACGTGAAAATTTGAATTTGACTCCGGAACAAAAAATTCAGTCGGAAGAAATTAAGGCACAAACTAAAGCTCAAATTCAAAATATTCTCACTGCCGAACAGCAGGAACAGTTCCAAAGCTTAACTTCACAAGGTAAAGGAAAACTAGAAGTACTTCAGCAGTTAAATCTTTCTGGAGAGCAAAAAACTCAAATGCACCAAATCATGGAGTCATTACGCCAAAAAATAGCAAATGTTTTAACTGAAGAACAACTTGGGCAATTTCGTCTGAGAGTTCTTGCCCAACTTGAAAATTTAAATCTGACTCCGGAACAAAAAACTCAGTGGGAAGAAATTAAGGCACAAACCAAAGCTCAAATTCAAAATATTCTCACCCCCCAACAGCAAGAAAAGTTCCAAATTTTAACCTCACAAGCTCAAGAAACACGAGAAGCGGTAAAGCAGTTAAATCTTTCTGGAGAGCAAAAAACTCAAGTGCTGGAAATCGTGCATTCATCACGCCAACAAATTGCAGATATTTTAACTGAAGAACAACGAGAGCAGGTTCGTCAACAAAGACAAATGCGAGGACCATTGTAAGCATTCAGCTAGCTTGTAGTCAGCTCTAAGCAATAATATCCCGTCCTTAAGGATGGGGTTAAATGAACATATACTTTAAGATCTAACAGAGCTGAATTTTGTAGTAAGATTTAATTCTAGGTCAGTTAATAAAGCTTTAATTGCGCACCAAAAGCAATAGCTGAACACTCTGAATACTTACCAGTAATTTATCACTCATTGTAAATCTTATACCTCCTATTTCTCAGTAAAAAACTTGAGAAATAGGAGGTAATATTTATCAGTTGTAGGTCATCATTGAAATTTAATCTTAATAAATATTAAAATTGGACATTCAATGCAAATTAAGCTTTTATTATAGATAAAATTTTAATCACTAACTATTAAACAGGTTAACATTTGAGTCAATAATTATTTTGGCATAATTTTACTAGCAAAGACTTGACATTTTTGACAAAGGAATGTAATATTACATTTTAGCTTACAGCCCTATTTATTTGCAATTTAGGGCTGTTTTTTATTTATTTATACTAAAATTAAAAGCCTCTTAAACTAAATTACTCAATTCTATTTATGCAACCAATATCTCAGCAATCAAGTAGATGGTTTACAATTAGCATGGCTAGTATAGTTATATTTTCAGCCATCCTGAGATTTTGGCAACTAGGTCGTTTTAATACTCTCGTTTTTGACGAAGTTTATTATGCTAAATTTGCCAATAATTACCTCACTCAAACTGAATTTTTTAACGCCCATCCTCCCCTCAGTCAATATATTATTGCAATTAGCATTTGGATAGGTTCTCATTTACCCTTTTGGCAAGAAATAGTTAATAATGAAACAGGCTCTACTTTAGCATCTTGGAGTTATCGGTGGGTAAATGCTTTAACAGGTTCATTTATTCCTCTAGTAGTAGGAGCGATCGCCTATCAATTAACAAAGCGTTGGAGTTATGGTTTGAT
The DNA here is from genome assembly GCF_050015975.1 of Dapis purpurea BLCC-M126. Taxonomy (NCBI): domain Bacteria; kingdom Bacillati; phylum Cyanobacteriota; class Cyanophyceae; order Oscillatoriales; family Microcoleaceae; genus Dapis; species Dapis purpurea. Next base: position 3,926 of record NZ_JBNHER010000327.1, read on the forward strand.
TGCTGCTTTACTCATAGCCTTAGATGGATTATTTTTAGTTGAATCTCGCTATGCTCTAAATAATATTTATCTAGTAATTTTTGGATTATTAGCTCACTTGTGTTTAATTATTGCTCTACAAAATTCCAAATTAAAACAAAAAAAATGGTTAGCTTTATCTGGGATATTTTTTGGTGCAAGTGCAGCGATTAAATGGAATGGTCTGGGATTTTTACTCGGTATTTATTTACTTTGGATATTAGCGTGGATAATTGAATTTTTTGCTCCCCAAAAAAAATCGGAATATACATCTCCTTGGCAAAATATAACTCAACTAAATCTGATTCAATTTATTTTAAACTTATTCGTTATTCCCATAATTACCTATAGCCTACTTTGGATTCCCCACATTATTCTCAACCCCAAATATGGCTTTTGGGAAATGCAGCAACAGATTTTCAGCTATCACCAAAGAATTGGCAGTGGAGCTGATACTCATCCTTATTGTGCTAAATGGTTGACTTGGCCATTAATGATGAGACCTATAGTTTATTTTTATAAAAATACAGGCTTATTAGATAAACCAGAACCTTCTTTACCACCCCTACCTTCAGATATTGGAGACCCAAAAGTTAATCCGCTAATTTTTGATGTTCATGCTATGGGAAATCCTGTTATTTGGTGGTTTTCAACATGGGCAATTTTATTATTAATTTTGATGTTATTTAATCGCGTTTGGCATTGGGAAAAAAATAGACAAGCAAGACATAAAAAAATAAAACTAAAGCAGATTGTTAAATTTCCACCTGCCTCAGAAATGTGGTTGTTACTATATTTAGTTTTAAATTGGATAAGCAATTTTCTCCCTTGGAGTAGGGTAAGTCGTTGTACTTTTTTGTATCATTATATGAGCGCTTTAGTGTTTGCTATATTGGCATTTTCTTGGTGGGTTGATAGGTGGTTAAATAGTCGGCAAAGTCGTCTCAGGATAATGGGGGTTACAATAATTTTTATAATTTTATTAGCGTTTGTTTTTTGGATACCTGTTTATTTAGGATTACCTTTATCTCCTCAAAGTTGGCAGCTCAGAATGTGGTTTCGGTCTTGGATTTAACTAAATAAAGAAGGAAGAAGGAAGAAGGAAGAAGGAATAAGGAATAAGGGATAAGGAAGAAGAAGAAGAAGAAAGGAATAAGGAATAAGGAATAAGGAAGGAATAAGGAATAAGGAAGAAAGCTTAAATTTACTATAGACATTAACGCCTAAATTTGGTTATAGGAAATATAGAAAAAAATCTCCAATTTTATACTTATGACTTCTGGTTGCTGACTTATGACTTAATAAATAATGCCCGATACACAGGTAGATTTTTTGTTAAAGTTGCCTTTTCTCTTTCTGATAAAACTGGCAAAAAATTTTCGTCTAACCAATTATTATAACTTCGCTCAAATGAACTATGCTCCGAGAATATATTACACATTTCTTTGGCGACTTCTTCCACATCAGAATGCAGAAAAACTTCTCCTCCTACTGTTAAGTAATTTGATAAATCTTCTACTAACTTTGGTTGTACAACTCGACGGGTTTGATGACGTCTTTTAAACCAAGGATCGGGAAATAAAATTGAGACTCTTTTTAATACCCCTTTTGGCAAAGACTCAAATATTTCTCCCAGGGAAATATTCACATTACAAAATAAATAATGCAGATTATTTAAACCCTGTTCATCTCGCCAATTATTAGCTTCTATAACTAACGGTTCCCGTATTTCTAAACCCAGAAAATTCCACTCCGGTTCTACCTGTGCCATCTGCCATAAAAATCTACCTCTAGCACAACCAATATCTAAATGTAATGGTTTATTTATATCTGCATAAATATTGCTGAAATTTGGGATAGTTACTAACTGTTGATATTTGCTAGATAAAGGATTAACGTGTTGTCTTACTCTTACTCTTGCCAAAATTTCTACCTCTAAGCTAAGAAACCGGGTTTATCTGACTGACTGGGTTTAACTTTTAAGTATAGCAATAAACCCGGTGTCTGGGTTTCAAGGTTAAGCTCGAAGATAATTTTATTTTACTATTTTATGCAAATATGATTACTTTATATTACAATAAAGTTACAAGCTTTAAACTCTGTCCACATTGCCTCTCTATTACAGAAGGTACTTATAACTTATAACTGAAATGACATGATTGATACAAGAGATATAAATATACAAACCATCGTTAACCAAATTCACCAGGATGAGAAGCGTTTATCTGAGGGAGAAAAGGTAAGTGATATTGCCCTGAAGATTCCTCGGATCGATAGTGGTGAGGATAAACGTTCGGGTTTGGGACATAACTTAGCCCGGCAACTCTTCCCGGCAAAAGATGAAGATCGAATAGGCAGTTATATTGCTTACGGGCGCTTACTTGCAAAATTGCGTCGAGCCTACAAATCTCAAGTAGCTGAAGCCAATGCTAAGAATTCCCAAGTCGATTCCTACCGACAAGCAAGAATGTTTGGCAGTCGCCATATATTCGAGCAACTCCTTTCTGCAGCACTGTCAGATTCCATCCTCAATCCCCAACCTATGCCAGTAGAGGTAGCTCCATATCAAGAACTTGAACCCTTTTTTACCCACATGAAGAAAGGACAACCAGCAAATCAAGCCTGCCAAGAGTTTACTCGTGGAGCTTATTACGACGATGGACGAATAGATATGTGTAAGCAGGTTGTCGGCGATCTTTATATCGGCAACTTAGTTGAGTCTATTCGGGAAAATCCTTATGTAGAGCATTTCCTCTTGGGTAATAATATTGTCGGAGATGAGGGAGCGAGTAAAATAGCCTCCCTTGCTAGCCATGGCTCCACACCGCGGATTAAAACTTACTATTTGGCTGGAAATTGCTTGACAGAGAAAGGAGCAGCACAACTTGCTGATGCTTTGGTGGGCGATCGCCATGCGGAATCTCTATGGCTAAAGCGCAATCCCCTTAAAGCAGAGGGTGTAGCTCATATTGCTAAGATGCTGGAGCAAAATTCAAGTATTCGGACATTGGATCTTGTAAATGTGGGGATGTTGGATGAAGGAGTCAAAGTTTTATTTGAAAGTCTGCGGAAAAATAAGACTCTCCGAACGTTATATATTGATGCCAATGGAATTAGTGAGATTGGTGCGAGTTACATTGCTGACTATTTTGAATATATGAAGTCCGAAAACCGAAAAGGATTAACTGGACTGTTTATGGCGATTAATCGTTTGGGGGATGCAGGTGCAGAGCGCATCGCAAATGCTGTGGCAGGTTATTCCCACTTGAGTAAATTAGATTTATCGTCTAATCGAATTCAAAATGCTGGTTTGAAAGTATTGCTGGAAAAGTGTAATAGTTTGCCTGAGTTAATTTATTTGGGTATCGGGTTGTACAAATCAACTTCCGATATGGGAGAATTACCCAATTATTTTGATGGATGTGGTGCCGAGCTGATTGCAGATTTTATCCGCAGCAATAATACGGTGCAAATCTTCGGTCTTATGGATACGAATATCCGAGAAGGAGGTTTTGAGATTATTGCGGATGCTCTAGAAGATAATCATACACTTCTGGATTTACAATACCAGCAATTCCGTTCTCAACTTCCCCAGGAATTAGAAATTTGTATACGTTCTCTTTTGGCAAGAAATATTAAGGAGCAGGGAATGTCGGTGCAGGAATTTCATAGCAGTCTCAAACGGGAAATTAAGCATTCAGACCAAATTCGTTTCATCGACAGTATCTATCGGAATAATATGAAAGATTGTCACATCTGTGTTTGAAGCTAAGATTGATTCAGCAGGATTAATTGGTTTAGGAACTTACCGTCTGTACGAACAAACATACTCGACTTGCCGAATGGCACTTGAAATGGGGTACAGACATATAGATACTGCTGCTCTCTATAAAAATGAGGTAGAGGTAGCTAGAGCGATCGCCGAATCTGGTATACCAAGAAAAGAAATATTTATTACCTCTAAAATTCCTCTGAAAGCTATACTGTCTGGTTGTATTCGAGATGCAGCCAGACAATCTTTAAAAAAGTTGGGGACTATAGATTTACTTCTGTTACACGCGCCCGGAGCAGATCCGCTATCTGCTTGGGAAGTAATGCTAGAAATAAGAGAATGGGAGGAGATAGGTGATGTTGGTGTCAGCAATTTCAATATTCAGCATTTGCAACTGCTCAAGAATTCTCCTCCCAAATGGAATCAGTTTGAAATTTCCCCATTCCTGCAACGAAGAGAAGTGGTTAGTTATTGTCATCGTCAGGGAATAAAAATTGTAGCCCATTCTCCCCTGGTGAAGGGGCAAAAGTTAGACACTCCTGAGTTAATTACTATGGCAAATAACTGCGGATGTACGCCAGCTCAACTTCTGTTAGCTTGGTCTATTAATAAAGGATTTGTTACTATCCCACGCAGCTCGAAACGAGAGCATTTGCAAGTTAACTTGGAAGCCAAAGAAATTATTCTGCCGACAGAAGTCATTCAAGAGCTTAACGGCTTTGAGGAGGGTTATGCAACACATCCACAGCATTGCTAATTTTGGCATTACTTTGAGAAAATGTCTAAATTTTGAGCTTTAGGATAATTTAGCAACAGCGATCGCTCAAATATGTTTACCAGAAAAAGTGCTTGTTTATCCACACAAATGATGAATTAGTAACGCAAGCGTCCACAACCGTGAACACAATCGGAAATATGATTTTAGCTTGGTCATCACAGCAGGCAATCTGATCTCTAATGGACATCTTGGCCACATTTTGATTCGAGGATTTAAGAAACAGCAGAAGGTATGTTTTGTTTTCTGCAATCCCATGCCGCAGTTCCTCAAGGCAGTAGGCTGGATCATCGTCGAGTTCTTCAATCAGGTTTTCGGCATTTTCATCGATGAATCCTAATTCGCGTAGCAATGGAACGCCGCGCTTGGAGTCGGCATCAAGCATTGTTGATGGAGCGGTGAATTGCATATCCAGCAGTCCATATTTTGCAATCTGGCCATCAAGGTATTTTTGTTCTGGACTATCAAAGGAACACCCATCAGCGAATCGGGCCACAAACGATGCAACTTCGGTCGAAATGCTAGTGCGCTCGCTAATCTTGATGCGTTCGCCGATCATTGGAGTGAAGGTTTTGTATCGCAGATTGCGCGCGACATTCAAGAGTAGTGTGTTTATCTGTGTCATGTTGCAGTTGGGTAAATGATATAAGTATAGGATTTACGCAAAACAACCTATTTCTGTCATTACGAGCGATAGCGAAGTAATCTCAAACGTCGAAATTGCCTTTCTTCTGCGTAAGTCCTGAAGTATTAATTATATCGCAGTTGCAGTATAATATTTTGTAGCAAAAAATTTTTGCATCTGAAACTAGCGATCGCTATCCCCTACTCTCCGAATTTTTAAGCTTCTTCTCTAGGAGAAATGGTTTAAGAAACGATATTTAGGAAACCGGGTTTATCTCAATTACCCTGCTTATTATTAGTTTACCAATAAACCCGGTTTCTAGTTTTAGATTACCTCCCACTCAAACGTTGATAAACTGTCACTAATCCATCCACGTCTCCAACATTCCCTGGAAACAACACCACAGGTAAATCAGGAAACTGAGGATGATTTGTAGGAGTCCGCACCATCGAACAACCAGCCAAAACCTGACCTAACAATCTGGCAGTAGTCAAAGCTAAACCTTTACTCAGAGTATCATTAGAAGTAATTCCACCTTTACTGATTAAAAATCCAATATCCTCTGGCAAACCCCGAACAATATCCATTAATAATTCCGACACTGCAACACCAAACTCTAAACGCACCTGCACATTTTCAAAAGTCAACTCCTCGCGACTGGTATAAACGACAGGTGTTTTCCCTTCTGCATGAACAGCATAAACTTTTTCGAGAATATTCTTTAGTAAATTTGCTCTTTGCTCTGGAGAGTCTTCTACTAAATGAGACACATCGACTTCTACACCAACTACTTCAGATTCCTGTAATAACCTTTCCAACTGTTGAGTAGACTTCTTAACATGAGAACCGACAATAATTACACCTGGTTTTCCACTCCTAACATATTGTCTCATTTCCTCCGCAGCGATTGGTTGAGCGCCTAAAGCAGCAAGGGAAGTTAAAATACTGGCAGCACTGCGCAACAGAAACTTTTTACCTTGACTTGCTGCTGCCAATAGATCCTTAGCAAAACTGTCTAAGTCTGCTTGAGTTTCTCCATCCACAACTCCACATTGGTTGCCAGTCAATTTCAGCAAACGTTCTAAACTGCCAGAACGAATATCATCAAGGGTAAATCTTTCTACAGTTTCTGCTTTTATCTGACCTTTAGTTTTCTCCTCCACATAATCAGGCAAATAACTATAGGTGTAGCCAAATACTGAATCTTTAGCAAATTCTGTTTTGTGAACCGGAGTTTCAACACCATCAACCATTAAATAGTGAATACTATCACGGGTGACTCTCCCTCCTTCAAAAAAGGCCGGAACTAAGAAATGAGCATCAAACTGACCTAACTCTCGTGCAATAACATCTGTTTCTATAGGGTAGTGACCTCGTAGAGTCGAGTCAGAACGACTGACAACTAGAAAATCTTGGATATTTGCTTTAGCGATCGCCTCTGTCAAATTATGTGTTACTTCTTGTGTGACATTAGCTGCTTGTTCGGGAGTCAGAGCGCGAGTATTGGAGAGGATAAAAAATATGGGAGATTCGTCAAGTAATCCTAATTTTAGGGTTTCTACATCCCACTTAGTTAGAAGTAGGCAACTATGAACAGTTTGAGAACCTGTAGGATCGTCATCTATAACAATAATTTTGGGTTTGTTTGTAGTCATGTTTTTGGCTAAATGGGAAATAGTAAATTTGGGAATATTCTTATCTTCTGGTGAGTTAGTAAAACTGTCAACTATTTGTAGAATTATTGATTATATCATCAGGACTTACGCAAAGAAACCCGGTTTCTAGGGTAATATCATCTCCGGATAATTAGTGATAAAAAAACTTTCTTCTTCTTTTCCTGTTCTTCTTTCTTCCCTCCTGACTCCTGACTCCTGACTCCTCAATGCTTTATTTATTTATCACTGTTCAACCGGACATGATATAAATCATTGTTTTTGACAATAAATATCCAGGAGAAACCGGATTTGGTGGGTTTGCCTGCGTAAATCTAAAAAAAACTATATAGATAATAAAGATGAAATTTTCCAAAATGTTCGCATCCCTAAGTTTGGGAGTAACCCTTGTCATTTCATCAGTATGGGTATCGTTTCCAGTTAAAAAAGTTCAAGCCCAGTCAGATTCCCAACGTCCTTACGCTGTTTTTGTCAACGGTTATAGCAACTGCTGTGCTTGGGGGATGAACAATGTGCAAAAATCTTTGCAAAATATGGGTGCTGAAATCCGCTATGTTTCTTGGGATAATTTTAAAGACGGCGGTCGTCAAAAAAATTATATCTCAAATGAGTGGCAATTTCTGAAAGACGCAGAATACTTTATCAATAATCAGCTAGACTCAAATCGACCGTTAATTTTAATCGGACATAGCTACGGTGGCGATGCTTTACTGAGTCTTGCACCGAGAATAAAAAGAAGAATTCTTTTTTTAGGGGTTATCGATCCAATTGCGGCTGAGGGATTGAGGAAACCCATTAAAGATGGTAGAGTACCTCGAAATGTTGACTATTTCTTTAACAGGTGGCAAAGAAATCCACTTAATATAGATAACTTAGTGCCTTTCGATCGGCTTGTAAGTGGAGCGGTGCAGAATTGTCGCGCTCAAACTTGCGACCAACAACAACATAATATTGCCAGAAGAGTAGATGGTTCCCCTATTAAAGTTGCTTGTAGCTCTTGGGATTTTGATTGTCCTGGATACGAACCCGGGCCAGGTGGTTCTAATGGTCAAAAACGGAAGCGTCTTTCTCATAACTTAATGCCAACGGATGCTTACATTCAACGACAAATTATTGATAGCATAACTCAATTGTTATAAATCCCAAGGAAAATTAAATCATACTTTGCAGAAAAAACTCTATTTTAAGATATATTTATCTACAAGAAACCGGGTTTATATTGCTTGCCAGAATTAATTTTTATATCTACTAATCAACCCGGTTTCTAGTTTGATAAGGTCAAAACAAGAAAAAAAATTGTCCTTCTTTCTTCTTCCTTATTTTTGTAGTTTAAAACTCATCTTTGGTTGACCAACGTTATAAGTTAAAGCATAACTATTAGCGAGTATCCAAAACCATAAACCAGGATAACGAGGTTCTAACCAAGGTTGAATCCAACGAGCAAAACTAGGCAAGCATCCTAATAACCAACTTACTAAACTAAACAAAGTGAAATTGATATAACTTATCGTCCAAAGTAATATTTCCTCAAAATTAATAAAATCTAGAATCCATAATAAAAGATAAGGATTTATTCTTGCTGCTTTAAGAGCTAATTTTGTAAAAATCCACCAATCAGCTCTATCTTTAATAAAAGTTTCTGCTACTTCTGGAGGTGACTCTGCTAATAATCCAAAAAATGTATTCAAAATAGAATTAATTTTTTGGGGAGGTAAAAACTTACCTGTAGGAACCATCATACCTTTAGAAAATAACCAAGTAATAGCAATATTGCTTTGATAAGCACGAATTTTATTTAAGTTATCAGCACTGAGTAAATCGTATTTTAAAGCAGTATCCAAAAGTTCAGTTAAACGAGGTAAGTTTCTCACCAAAGAACCAAAACCAGTAAATACTAAAGGAGACTGGAGAGAAGCAGCATCACCAATACAAACTAAACGGTCAAAAGCAACTTGGCGATCGCTACCTTTAATACTAAAATGCCCAGGAATATAACCAAAAGTTGGCTTTTTCCATACTAATTTCTCCATGTCACAGCGTCGATATTCTGGCAAAATAGTGAAAAAATCCTCATACATTTCTAGTAGAGAACCAGGATTTTCAGGATGAACTTGATGATAATGAAATAGATAAATTGTTAACTCATTACCAGCACCGGGAAACAATTCCCAAATTAATTGTCTACCACGAGAAATATCCCCATGACTATTCAGCACATCTCCATAATTTGAATCCCAAACACCTTCTTCAAATCCACCATCAATTACTGCGCCGACTGTCGGACAAACACTATCAAAAGCACGTTTACCATTTAATTGCCAAGCGATAGGAGAAGCAGTACCCATAGCATCTACTAACAAACGCCCACAGAAAATTTGTTCAGTTTTGTTAGATAGGTTTTGAGTGTAAATTACAACTTTTTCTGGTTCAATGTCAGCTTTAATAAATTCTGTTTCATCGACAATAGTTCCTCCAGCTTCTTGTAGTTTCATTCCACAGAGACTCAGTAACTTTTCTGAATCCAATGCCAAATTTAAAACTGTCGGAGTATGAAGAATTTTTGCTTTACAAAAGTCAGGGTTATTAGCATCAAAAAATTTATTAAATCCATCTTTATATTCTCTAGCAATTAAATTTTCTACTTCTGTTTTAGTAAAGAAACCTAAGTCAATTAAACCCTGAATTTCCGAGCGAGAAATATTCCATTCTCGATTCATTTTACCGAAAGGCAAACGTTCCAATAATAATACTTTATACCCCTGCTTTGCCATGATGGCTGCATGAAGACTTCCCAGAGCGCCACCAACATAAATTAAGTCATATTCAACTGAATTATTATTTGTTCCAGATTCTTTTTTCCAGACTACTTGTTTTGGTTTTTGAGGATTTTTAACTGCTTCACGCCAACGTTTTTCCCACCAATATAAACGGTTGAGGTCATACTCTCCTCGAGGCATTTTTTGAAAGTATTTAACTGTTAGGGGGTAATGAGATGCTAAAGCTGTAAAAATTGACTGATTTGATAGATCGACTGTGGGAGGTTCTGGATAATTTAGAGGAAATTGTTTTTGTAAATTAGTAGTTAAATTTGAGGTAAATTTTTGTTGTATTGAAGATATATTTCCTTGGGCAAATACTTTCAGATAGGTAGTTCGTTGTAATGACCATACAAATACAGAAATTTCCTTAGTATCATCTTCAGAAAATTTGACAATAAAGCCATCTGGAGTTATAGTTTTTTCCCCAAAACCAGGCTGAAATTGAGATTGTAACCATTGACAAACAGCTTTTGTATCTGGTGTTGGTACTTCTAAGTAAAGGATTTCTTTCATCTATTTTTGTCCAGGGAGCCAACTTTTTAGTTTAAATTGATAAATATCAAAAATAGTATTTTAACAGAAGTAGGGACGTTCCATGGAACGTCCCTACTATGCTCTACCAAAGCAAAAACTGCTATAAATTAAATTCAAAAAATCCTAAATATCTAGTATACATGATGTGAACTACTGATTATCCAGAAAAAAACCACCCACAGTAGTTGGTTGCCCCTTCGTAAACCTCTCAGGACTAGACTGCTTAACTCAAACGGGTCTCCCACCTAGGGGGGACAAAGCTTCCAGGAAGCCAAACTGTTTATCATCCCTAGGTGGGATGACCCGAACAGTCAAAAGCAGGCTAGTGATGCGTGTGCGGACTAAACACAAGGACGGCGATCCACCGCCCAAATTGCAAGGCTGTTGACCAACTATTAAACTGTAGGTAGTATTAGTATGATAACAAACTTTTCCTAATTAAAATTAGGAGCGATCGGTTTCAAGAGAAGAAAATTAAAAAATATATAGCACTATGCAAATAGGTTTTTGTTTTTTGAGTAAACCAACAAATTTTTAATGGTGCGTTACGACGGATTGTTAAATCCCTTTCATAGTCTAAATTTTAGCCGTCTAACACACCCTACTGGCGCGTCAAGCTTAAAATAGTGGAATAGATTTTTGACTCTTTACTTTGAAAAATCAGCATCGTAGGATTTTCCTCAAAGTAACATTTAAGGCTTGACACGGCACTACTAAACTTCTAAATTCTAAATTCTAAATTCTGGCGTGCCTGCTGCATCCGTAAGGCCAAAATATGCTCGCAAGGCCCCTGATATAATTTATTCTGCTGATACCAATTACAATTACACTGCGCCTCAATTATCCGCTCATCGCGATCAACATTTAAAGAAGGATAAAAAATTCTCCCCCTATCCCTCACACTTCCTTCAATACTCAAAACCCCATTAATATCATTGACAGAATTTACCTCAACGAGATTTTCTTGCAAAAATCTAGTAGCACTTTCTTCCCTGGCATTTGCAAACCTTAACCTCTCCATTGGTAGAGGTTCCCGACTTAATTCTCGGACTCGATAAACCTGTTTATTCAAATCATAAATTACTCGTCCAGCTTGAGTATAAGCACCCAAAGCACCCAATACAGAAGTACGACTTAAATTAAGTCTTTTTGCCAAACTATCAGCAGTTTCAAACCAGTTTTCTCGTAACCCATTAAATATTATTTTCTGAGTCCATTCATCCACATCAGCGCGGGGTGCCATTAAGTCAAAATTACCTGCTTGTGCCCAATCATTTGCCGTCCATCCTGATAATCCTAAAGTAAAAGACATATCTCCTAAATCTGCCACATAAAAAGACGGCATTCCTGTACCTAATAAATGAACGGTAAATTTATTAGCAATAGGAATTAAACGTTCTAAAATATGGAGTCTTCTTCGCCCCCAAGTTCGGATTTGTTGAGTAGAATTTCCGGTGTAAATTGAACGGCGACAAATTATTTCTAAATTCCAAGGTTCAAATACTATTTCTATTGGTTCTCCAGGTTCTAAAAAGTAACGAATACTGCGGGGTCCATGTTTTTCTTTGTGGCGACGCAAAACCAAACACATATTATAAATATCCATTGGGTGGAGGTCGAATTTTGTCGCAGGTAATGACATAGCTGAACTGACTTGTAAAAATCCTCTTACCCAACTATCGGGCAGGTCTATTTTTACTTCTTTGAAAGTTTCTTCGTTGGTAGTTTTAACTTCAAAACCAGAAGGATCTACTTGGAGTTCAGTTGTTTTATAACTACGAATTTTTTGGAATTCTTGATAGAGGGCAGCGGAATAGTCAATGTTAGTAGTTCCGCAGGCAAAATCATTGATATTTTTGAATACTTCATAACTTGCTCCAAGTCTTCCATAAGTTGATTCATCAACGCTGAAACATTCAAAGAAAATTTCATCGGGATGAACGGTTATTACTGGGTCGAAAACGTACCAAGCATCATAATCAATTTTATAAAGATATTGAAATAATTTTTCTTGAGCTTGGTAAAAAGGTTTGAAACGTTGGTGACGGTTTTTATTTAGTTGGTTTAATTCTGTGCTAATTTCTGTTATTTTTTGAGCTACTTCTTGACGTTGAGCCGCGATGTTTTCCCAGTCTATTTCATCTTCTTGTTGGGCACGCCATTCTTTATAGGCAGTTTTGTCTTTTGGTTTGTATCGGAGGTCAGAAACTACTACGTTATGTAGGGCACTTATAGCTTCACGAAATGCGACATTTTTTCCTAGTTCGCCAACAAAATAGGTAGGTTCTCTTTTGGTGTCTGGAGAGAATGACATCTGGGTATTTTTGCCATTATCAGTGACACCTGTATTGCCTTTATAAGAGTAGTTAAATTCCATAATTTTTTTTGTAATTTATTGAATAAGGAAGAAGGAGGAAGGAAGAGGGAAGAAGGAAGAAAGTAGATGAGTCTATATATCAATACTGTTCAGTTTTGTGGTTGGGTTTGGAGACCAAACCCCTACGATAAAATTTTACAACTTATTTAAAATTGCTATATTCTATGATCGAGATTCTTGAAATTGAGAAAATACGGAGGCAATAACTTCATTTTGCTCGATACTTCGACTCTGTTGTAAAGCCTCTTTTAAAAGACCTATTACTAATCCTGGTAAAAAGTGAGATTCTGTAATTCTTTTACTGCCACTATCAACCATAGTCAAAGCAATAATATCTACATTTTTCACGTCAACAATAGTCAGAAAAATTCCCTACCCATCCACATCCGGCGTGCGCTTCAGAAAATGATTTTATTATTGCTCTATTAGTAATAGTCAGAAAAATTCCACTACCCATGCACATCCGGCGTGCGCTTGAGAAAATGAATTTTATTATTGCTCTATACGCAATAGTCAGAAAAATTCCATTACTCATCCACATCCGGCGTGCGCTTGAGAAAATGAATTTTATTATTGCTCTATACGCAATAGTCAGAAAAATTCCATTACTCATCCACATCCGGCGTGCGCTTGAGAAAATGAATTTTATTATTGCTCTATACGCAATAGTCAGAAAAATTCCATTACTCATCCACATCCGGCGTGCGCTTGAGAAAATGAATTTTATTATTGCTCTATACGCAATAG
>NZ_JBNHER010000327.1:17365-67485 GCF_050015975.1 Dapis purpurea BLCC-M126
GGCGTGCGCTTGAGAAAATGATTTTATTATTGCTCTATCAGCAATAGTCAGAAAAATTCCATTACTCATCCACATCCGGCGTGCGCTTGAGAAAATGATTTTATTGCTCTATCAGCAATAGCAGGAAAATTTTCACTACTCATCCACATCTGGCGTGTGCTTCAGGAAATGATTTTATTATTGCTCTATACGCAATAGTCGGAAATTTTCCCACTCCATCACCTCTGGCGGAGTGCTTTAGGAAATGATTTTATTATTGCTCCATACGCAATAGTTAGAAAAATTCCACTACCCATCACCTCTGGCGTAGTGCTTCAGAAAATGATTTTATTATTGCTCTATACGCAATAGTTAGAAAATTTCCCTATCCATCCACATCTTGCGTGTGCTTCAGTCCAATAGTGAACTGACAATCAATCCCTGCATCCGTGCCATAATCCCTGTGAGCTTTTAACTTTCCTAGAAACAGACTTAACAGAAATAGGCAAAGAAATCTCTGGGTAACTATTATGAATTTTCAACATAATTTCGATTGCCTTTGCCTTATCCCCAATAGCAATAGTCACAGATTGCCTAGTCAAAATATCAGCCACAACTCGCGCCGCTTCCTCACTTTTTTCTGCCTCCTGCTCTAAAAAAGTAAATACTCGCTGCTTTGCCACTCTACCTTTATTTACCTGACACAAAACACTAATAAAATAAGGCTGCAAATCTCGTAATCTTTCCAGATTATCTGCTGCATAATCTGACAAAAAATTCGTAGCAAAAACCTGCATATCTCCTGAAGGATGTTCGCTAAACTTCAACAAATAATCTTGACCATAATTATCCTCAAAATAACGACTCACCAACTCACGCCCAAACACCCTTACCTCATCCCGCACACTATCACAAATACTCACCATTATTTCCGGCGACCAATCAGTTTCATCAAAAGATGTTTGAAATATTTCCCAAGCAAAATTGCGAGAATCTTCCCAATCAGATTCTAACAATCTAACTGCGGCTAACATCTCCTGAGAATTACTCCGAAAACGAGGAATATTTTCTGAAAAAATTTGCCATGCAGCTTGTCTAACTGACACTAATTGATAATTTGCCAACTTAACAATTTCAATTGTGGCAAAATCTCCTGCCCATTGCCGATAATTTGCTTTTAATATTAAACCTGCTAATTCTTGAGCAAGGTCGGATTTAGCTCTTAATAACAGCTTGGTTTTTTCCAAGGTAATATTCTCTTGCCATCCCGGAATATCATTCCTCAATAAACCTGCTAAATAATCATGAACTCCCTCTGACTTTTCTGGGATTACCAAAATCTCGATAAATTCCCCTGCTAACTGACTAGCAAAATCGGAATATTTCTTTGTCAAATCTTGAATAATAGGTTCAATTAAACTCCGAATATCCTCCTCAGAATTAACCGCCATAGCAATAATCAAATCTCGCCGAGAAATTATCAAAATATCCTCTGGTAACTGCCCAAAGATTCTAATACCAATTTCCCGAATTTTTGGATAGGGAGATTCAATCAAAGACTCAATTAAATTAGTAGGTAATTCCGCAGCAGGAGTTTCATGGTTTTCCAGAATATTTGCTCCTAACTCTTGAATTTCTACCAATGGATGTTGGAGTAAATCTATAATAACTCCCATACCTAATTGTTTTAATTGATAGCTCAAACAACTCAACAATATATCCGCAATATCTTGAGCGACTCGCTCTATCCAGTAAGTTTCTTGTTTGAAAGTTAATAACTCAGCAATAACTTTACCAATTAATACTTTAGCAGTACCTTCTTTCAGACTATGTGAACTGAGAAATGTTTGAGCAAAGTCACGAGTTTCTGGTTCCTGACTGGTGATTAAGCCTGTGAGAAAATTAGCGTTTAAAAATCTATTTGGTTGTTTATTTATCCAGCGATAAGCTGCTGTATGTGCTTTAGGCAAAATACTATTTGCTGATGCTAAAACTAAGTCTAGATCTGGATCTATTTTTTTATATCTTTCTATAGCTAATTCAAATCCAAACCTAACTGTAACTTCATAAGGTTTTTTGATAAATTCTATGAGAGTTTTGATATTGAGTTTTGGATAAAAGCTGTGGCAACTTTCCAAGACTCTCACGGCAAAATTATGTACAGCGTGACAGTTGCTTTCTAATAATAATTTCACTAATATTTCTGGGTGTTGTTCCCATAATTCGGGAAAAGCTTCTCCCCGTTGTTTAATCTCTTTATTACTTCGTCCAAAATATCCGCCAAACCACCAATTTAAGCGATTAGAAGATAAATAATAACGAGAATGATTTGTGTAGAGAATATGAGATAAGATTAAAAAATGAACAAACTTCTTTTCTAGTTCAGAATAATAGATAGCATCAGTATCAGAATATTGCAGTAAAATACCTACTGCTAAATTAATATATTCAATATCATTGTCTGTGCCAAGTTTCTCTAAAGTTCGCCAAATTCGCTTGCGTAAATAATTACGAGTTTTTTTAGTATAAACTTCCCAACCAGTTGTATTTTCTTTGTCAAATCTATAAGTAAGAATGCCAAAAACTTCTGGGTCTCGACGATATTCAGCCATTTTAAAAATATGACGAATTGGCTGAAAAAAGTTTTCTTGAAATGGAGCAGTGCGGATAAAATTTAAAAGAGCAGGTCGCACATATTCATTATCTATTTGATATAGTCTTTCTATGTCTGAAAAACTTTTACCTTCCCCCAGACGTTGCTTAAATACTTCCTCAAATTTTTCTGCCGTTCCATGACGGGCAAACTCTCTTAATTCTGGGGATAAAAACTCAATCATTTCTGTCTGCAATTCGGCGCGAACTTCTGGTTCAGATAATTTCAAAATCGCCTCAAAAACTATCCGACTAACAAACTCTGAAGTTGCCGGATTTTCATACATTCTAATTAAAGCAGCAAGAGCATCCTTTCCACCACACCAACCCAACGACCAAGCAATACAATAATCTCTTAAATCCGTACCAGTGCCAATAAAATTAATCAACATCGGAGTAGCTTCAGCTATTTTTAATTCTCCTGCCCGCCAAATAATTCTTTCCAAAGGACGACCGGTTTTTTCTCTAGCTAAATGTTGGAGAATTGCTTGTTTGCGCAGGTGATTCTGGTTAGGAAATTCTGTTTTTTTAGGCAGAGAATTTAGGGAAATTCTAGTAACGTCGCGATAACCACCTTTAATTTTTTCTTGTACTACTTGATTGAAAACTTTTTCAGCTTTGGCAAAGGGAACATAGCCATCTGTTTTAATACCATGTCTTAATTGTGAACCACGACGACCATAGTTAAAATTGACCATATAATGCTGATTTTCCTTCACTTCAAATAGTTCGATTTCATAAATTTTATCTGAGCGATCGTCTTGATAATGGAGGGTAATTTTTTTTATTACTTTCATAGTTTTAGGGAGTAGTGAAGATGGGTCAGAAGATAGGGAACAAGCAAAAAATATTTACCCCATTTTACCCATAATATCAAATCCGGTTGAATACTTATTATATGGTTGGGGAGATGGGGAGATGGGGAGATGGAGACCAACCCCTAACCACTCTCCGGTGGGGAATTTAGCGAGATATCTATTAAAGTAATTGAAAAAATTATCAACACATATCCTATGACCAGATTCTATGTGCAATTAACCGGATTTGATATAACTAGATTTTATATTCCGACTCTCTAATTATATCAAATTAACTTGCTTCCGAGTATTATAAAAAACCGGGTTTATGGAAGGTAGATGTTACTGTTTTAGGGTATTTAATAAACCCGGTTTCTCTACTTTTTTATACCAATAGTCTAATATAAACTATTGAAGGAGCAGTCAGCAGTCAGCAAGCCTCTTTCAGAGGAGCTGCCTCTTGCAGAGGAGCTTCGCTAACGCTAACAGTAATCAGCTTTTCACGGTGTATAATGGGGGTTTTAATCCCCCATTAACACGCAACACTAATTTTTAAAACTCTTGTGGGGGACTTAAACCCTTGGATTTTTAGCTGTTAACGTAGTTCCTCCGTAGGAGGCTAGCTAAATGCTGAAAGCTAATAGCTAGTTAAACCTACCTCCTACCTTTATTCTTCCAACCAAACAGAAACTGACCCACCATTACAACGAAACTCTGCCCAACCCCACTCATTTGTATAAATAGGTTCCTTAATATGTTCAGTAAGGTCATAAAACTTAGCATTAGGCTTACCTACTTCCATCCACTTGTAACCAGGATAGCTATCGCTCATAATTACAGCCATTGCTTTTGGATGTTCTTCAGTACCCAAACGAGTCCAACCTACAGTATTGTAATGATCGAAATAATCATATTGTGCCCCATAAGCATAATATTTCCGGGCAAAAAGTAACTTATCAATTATCCAACGGTGAGATGGTAAGAAAATATTGTAACGGTTGCCATCTTTCCCATAATCTTCATACTCTGCACCATAGTAGTCAGCATAAAAAACACAAGGATATCCTTCACTACGCAACAAAATAATGGCATAAGCTAAAGGCTTAAACCAAGGTTCAACAGGAGCTTCCAATGCTTGTAAAGGTTGGGAGTCATGGTTTTCCACAAAAGTAACAGCATTGACTGGACGTTCCTGCATCAAAGTACCATTGAGAATATGGCGCATATCATAATGTCCGCCCGCCTTACTTGCATAGTAAAAATTGTAATGTAGAGGAACATCAAACACAGACATTCTGCCACCAACCGAATTAATATACCAGTGCAACGTACCAATATCATTGTACCAATATTCCCCCACCATAAATAAATCTTTCTGAAAATGATGTTCTAATACATCTATCCACAGAGGAAAAAACCAAGATGAAATATGTTTGATGGCATCTAGACGGAAACCATCCACTCCTGTCGTTTCTATATACCACTTACCCCAACGTATTACTTCATCTCGAACTTCTTTACTCTGGAAGTCAACGTCAGCTCCCATTAGGTAAGCAAAATTTCCTTTCTCCAACGCCACATAATCATCAAAGCTTTTCCCTTCAAATAGATATATTGTATTTTGTTCCTTGCTATAGTCATCATAATCCACCGCATCAAAATGCCACCAATGCCACTCAAAGTCAGAATACTTTTTTTGCCGACCAGGAAACGGAAAATGAGTATAACCTTTAACTTCACGCATTCCACCCTTGGGATGAATGCGGTTATCCTTAGAAAAAGGAGTTGCTTTAACAATTTCTGTTCCATCAGCACCCATGCGGTGATTCAGAACTCCATCAGCATAGACATCAATACCAACATTGTGTAGAGCTTGGATGGCATCTAGATATTGTTGGCGATCGCCATATTTTGTTCTAACCGTACCTTTTTGGTCAAATTCCCCCAAGTCATACATATCGTAAACCCCATATCCCACATCATAAGTTCCCCCGATACCTTTGTAAGCTGGTGGTAACCACATAGCAGTAAAGCCTGCATCTGCTAATTCTTTGGCCTTACTTTTTACTTCATTCCACAGGATAAGATTGGGGTCAATATACCAGTGGAAATATTGCATCATTACGCCATTAATTGCTGCCATTTTGGGAAATCCTGATAATTGTCAATATAATTATGGCTGTTTAGTAGCGTTGAAGCAATAGTCTTTGTGTAGTGAATGTCCTGTATATGTAGTGATTTATTATGGAGGAATGCAACAGGGAACAGCTCATCTGGCAACAGAAAATATATCTAATTGGAGGGTTTTAGAGGAATAGTATTTGCTTGCCCACTTAAATTTTTTAAGAATATCGCACTTGTACACCACTACTGTGTATTGTTACTGGCCGACTGAAACTTATGCAATGTTGCGTTATATCAAATCCGCTTGAATACTGATTATATATTTGGACGAGATGGGGAGATGGGGGGATGGGGAGACGGGAACACACCCCTAACCACTTCCAGGATTTGAATTTAGGGAGATTGAATATTTAATAATTATAGAATCATAAACATATATCATATAATCAGATTCTATGTGCAATTAACCGGATTTGATATTACGACGGATTATTAAATCCTTTTGAGAGTATAAATTTTAGATCTCTAACGCACCCTAAAAATTTTGCTGTGTCACCGCACTACAATATATAGAAGCCCTAAGCGTATCTCCAGAAAAGAGAGAGTAGGGAGTAGCTATGGAGGGAGTGGGAGAAAGAATTGATGTATAGAAGCCCTAAGCATATCTTGTTACGCAGTATGGGTGAGTGAGAATTCAGAATTCAGAATTGGGAGTTGAGAATTGAGAAGTTGAAAATTAGGAGGATGTTATAGAATCCCTAAGCTTATCTTGGCACGGGGTATGAGTGCCTGAGAATTCAGGAGTAGCTCGAAATAGAATAGGGGAAAAATACTCCAACTCTCCCCACCTCCCCAGACTCCCGTTCATAGATACCAAATGGATTCTATAGAACCCATTTGGTATCAATATTTTTGAGGCACGAAGTGGTTTGTGGAGATAGAAAATGAATGCGAAAAGATGGAAAAATATTCCAATACACCCCATCACCCCATCACACTATCTATATTTTCAATAGACCCCAAATGATTTCTATATAGGACTTACGCAGTACAAGGTATTTTTGTCATTGCAACCGACAGGGTTTGCAGAGCAGTCCGGAACAGATAGCAATCTCACATACTAGTTTTTCCTACCTAATGCCTAACTCCTGATATATTATGTCGCATTACTTCTCAGCCGAAGATGCTCATTCAGAATTTTTACAAAACTAGGGCAGGTGTTAGATTTAGCTTAAAGCCAAATTTTGTTGAACATATTCCACAGTATTAATAACTGAATCAATCTCAACCTCTGCACCAGAGCGAACCACAAATTCACTGCCTCCAATTTCTGTAGCAATATTTCCCCAATCATAGGTATAACCTAATCTTGTCCAGGGATAACCATTTTCACCATAAGAAGTAAGTATCTTGTCATTTACCCATTCCTCATGTGGGGGTTCAACATTAGCAGGAAATTCCAAGTCGCAGCTAGTATCACTAATCTCTGGATCTGGGCAAGGACGGAATAAATCTTTAGGTTCAACCCACATCTGTACAAATTTAGTTTTACCACTGTGAGGAGGTAAGCCTAGATATTGTTCTAGTCTGAGAGTTAAATTATCTTCATTGAGGTTAAGTTGAGATCCAAAGGTTTGTACCTGGGGAGCAGGAGTAGTCCAGACTTCTCGACTTAACTGCATTTTTTCGCCTACGTTGTTATCATAGCCATTCCAGGAAGTCCAAGTTACCATCAATACCTCGGCTTTTCCATCTACTTGTCGCCATATTAGATCGGGATTATCTGGAGTAATTGACCATAAGATATTGTCTATTTCATTTTCCCTAGCATGAGCAGCATCTTTAACTCCCCGTGTATAAGATCGTTGTAGTTGAATATCAAATACTTGTTGTAGTTGTTGTAATTCTTTTGGGGAAACTGCTAATGATTTTTGCATTGGTAAACCAAGCATCAGGATAATTCCTAATATCAGGGTTATTAATGTTTTTGATAGACTGGCCAGTTGTTTTTTCATAGTTTTACTAATTTGACTATTTACCAATTTACAATACTTAGGTAGGAAAAATTCACACAACAAGAGCTATAGCAAGTAAATTTTCTCCAACCATTCTGAATTATAAATTTCGTCTCTTAAATCCTTATTTAGGTAGGAAAAATTCAAGAAAACCAATAAAAAGTAGCGACAGCAAGTAAATTTTCCCAAAACCATTCTCAATTCTGAATTATTTCTGCTAACTTATTCTTCAAGATCATATTTTTATCATTCAAAAACTAACTTGTCTAGCAGCCGTCATATAACGAAAAATATATTCTACTAATTCAATATAATGATAAGCAGATTCAGGAGAGTTTGCCCAAACTGTTACACCGTGATTATGAATTAGTAGAGCAGGAATTTTTGGAGGAGATTCTAGGAACCGAGCGCTTATTTCATCGGCAATTTTTTTTACTTCTAAATGATTCACAAATAAAGGTATTTCTACCCAAGGATTTTCTTCCCAAATTCCTAAACCTTTCAACATTTCTAGTGATGGTAATACCAAACCATTTCCCTCAGTCAAATTCGAGACTAAATTTGCCTCTATAGAATGTACATGATAACAAGCTTTCGCTTCTGGAAAATATTGATAAATAGTTTGATGAATACTTGTTTCAGCCGAAGGCCGAAAGCTAGGATTTGGCTTTTCTAATACTTGACCATTTATATCTACTCGAACAAAATCTTGTTTAGTTAATTTACCCTTCGGGCGGCCACTAGCAGTAATCCAAAAACTATTATCTGGTAGGCGAGCAGAAAGATTTCCAGCAGTACCTACCATCCAGCCTTTTTGATAAAAGTGTGTCGCTGCATAGATTAAAGATTCACGGGGATCGTCGTTCATTTTTAAGTAATATTTACAAATATCTATAACTATTCACTATTAGTTTGGTAAATAGAATTAATCTTTTTAAATTATCAAAATCTAGACTAAATTTTCAATATTAAATATTTTCTTAATCTCTGTTAATTAGATAACAGTTCATTAATGAGATACAGTATTTTTTCCCTTGTCTCTGTTTTCTATTCCCTAAAATCTAAAACTTGTGTACCTTATCTATTTTATAAATACTATATAACTTTCCCAAGCATTCAGCTATTAGCTATTAGCTCTCAGCTTTTTATAAGATCCTGTCCTTAAGAGCCTGGTTTAAATCTAAGTAAGCATTCGCTTATCTTATACTACATTTTAACTAATTCTTGAAAATCTCTAAATTACATTTTCCTCCTTTAAAGCTGATAGCTGACCGCTGAATCCTTACTTTCTCTTTCCAGAATGCCATGATTTGAGAATTGAGTTAAAGTTGTGGATGAAAATAATATCAATTGAGAGCTGTTAAGATAACATGAACCCACTAAATCGGTTTTCTGACCGAGCAACAGATTATGCCAAATATAGACCCAACTATCCAAAAGAAGCTATTACTGCTATAATAAATGGATTTGAAAATCCTTCTGAATTAGTAGCAGCAGATATTGGAGCAGGTACAGGGATTGGCTCTAGAATGTTAGCTGAACAGGGAATCAATGTAATCGCTATTGAGCCAAATATTGAAATGATAAATGCTGCTGCACCTAATCCTTTAATCAAATTTCAGGAGGCAACTGCAGAAGCTACTAATCTGCCCAATGAATCTGTCGATCTAATAACTTGTTTTCATGCTTTTCATTGGTTTAACTTGGAACCCACCCTACAAGAATTTCACAGAATTTTAAAACCATCTGGTAGGTTAGCTATTGTACGGAATAACTGGAATAAACAAGATGGATTTACTCAAGAAAATAGTAATTTAATGAAGCAGATAGCCAAACTTAATCCATTCGCTAAAAATAAGCGTAATGTTTCAATTACATCTTTGGAAGAAAGTCCACATTTTGTTAATTTTAGACATTCAATATTTGCTCATCGGCAAGAATTAAATTTATCCGGATTAATTGGTAGAATAATGAGTTCCTCATCTGTGCCAAATAAGGGTTATGAAAGGGAAGAGATTACAAAAAATTTGAAAACATTATATCAAAAATGGGTGGATAAAAAAGGTTTAGTTTATTTAGTTTATCGAACTGATTTATATCTTGCTGAACCTAGGGTAATAATTACTTCAAATCAATTTTAATATTCTTTAAGTTGGAATAAAGTAGGAAGGGATAAATATTGCTTTCTTTTTTTCTTCCTACTCATAATTTTTTTGTCAAATACAGTAGTTTCCTACCCGATCAAGTAGATATATAGCAATCCTATTTTATTCATGTCCAAAATCTTGTTGCTTTTTGGGAATAGGGAATAGGCCATAGTTCATTAATGGATAATGGATAATGGATAATTACCTCTGGTTAAAACCGAGAGGATTGAATATCAGAAGATATTATTTCTTTTCTCTTGGTCGATTGGATATGGCGAGGAAACCTCGCCATCCCTCGACCGCTTTTTCCCCTATCCAAGGGGAGGCTTTAAACCAGAATTATTTAATAAAATAATTAATAATTAATAATTCGGTAAAAATTGCGGAGTTTATTTCTAGTTTTTCATAAGTTTTTTATGAGCTAGAGCAAAACTACAAACAAAAATTTTATTACAACGCGCTTATCCGTTGGGGTAGCTCCCCCTAGAGGAGGCACATAGAATTATCTCCAAAATCTACTTCTCAAAATATTATAGGGATGCTCCATAGAACATCCCTCAGTTCTTTTATCTCAGATATTTATTGCAAAATGTTGTTTACTTTATCTTCCTCAAAACACGACTGCCACCTACAGCACCCAAAGCTAATAAACTGAAAACAGCAGTATAAAACTTTACTAGCAATGCCAAAAGTGATAATACTGATGTCTAAAAGAACATTTAAGATGCAGTAATTGAGCGAAATAACTTAGAGGTTGTTTACAGCGCTTTTCATTTGGGTAGACCACTAAATTCATTGTTAGGAGTCAGGAGTCAGGAGTCAGGAGTCAGGAGTTCGAGCAATAGAATAGCGAAAAAAGTATAAAAATAGCCCCGCCCTTCACCGTCTCCCCATCTCCCCATCTCTACGGACTAAACAGCAAAAGCCTCAACTGTACTGTTAAAGAAAGTTAGGAAGTTTTGTGCTTCCTGCTCGTTGCCAAAGTTCCAGGTTTCGGAACCACCGATACCATTGCTAATTTCCACCTCAGTTTCTGTAAGTTCGGCTTCATTTAGAGTAGGAATCACATGGATATCAGCATTCGTCAACTGGTCTCCACCAAATATATCCCCCATTTCTCCGATGAAATCATCAAAGTTATTGCGCTTCTGTGTTCCTGATGTATCACTACCAGACCAGGTAAAATCAAGGCTATCAGCAGTGCGTAAACCATCTGATAGTTCTGGGTTCAAGCCAATAATCTCGTCATTGGTGAATATTCTGATCCTGTTATTCCCACCATTGGTACCGCCATTGAACTCGAAGATTTCAGTTTTTCTTGGGTCTTTACCCAGGAGATCCCGTGCGAATGTCTGAAAAGCATTGGCATCACCATCGTTGTCGAAGTCAGCTTTGAACTGACCCCCTACTCCAGAACCAGCAATCTTGATTGTTACTTCATCAATAGCCTCATTTTCTGTGATGGATGGATTATGGTTACCTCCAAAATGTTCCAGGGAACTCACGTTGATTGTACCATTTCTGACAACTGTTCCCCCAAGTTCCAATACTGCTTCAGTTAGGAACTCGTTCACAGACCCATTGGTGGCAGTATCGTCAATCTTGTAAACAGGTTGGGAGTTATCCAGGTCAACAGTGTACTCTGTAGTATTGATATTGTGACTAAAAATCCTGTAATCAGATTCTAGGATATTGGGAGGAAGTTCGGGAGCTTCATCAACCCCATCAATAGTGACAGTAACAGTGGCTGTATCCGTACCACCATTGCCATCGTCAATGGTGTAAGTGAAGCTATCGGTGTCTGTATTCCCATCATTGAGGGATTCAAACTGACCGTTGGGGTCGTAATCATAGGAACCATCAGCTTGAACGGTTAATAATGCACCAGAAGCTAGGATGATTTCAGTTCCCACATCCGCAGTTTGACCATTAACTTCAGTAACAGTTAAGTCGTCACCTTCGGGGTCAGTATCGTTAGTGAGGACATTTCCGGTGATGGAGGTGTCTTCATCAGTGCTAACCTCATCATCAGCAGCATTGGGTAGTTCATTCTTTCTTTCCAAATTCAAACCAACTATTATGGGGTCGTGGTCAGAATTACGGAATGGATCTTGACCGTTGAACAGACTTGGATCGCGTCCGAAGTCAAGGTTGTAATCAAGAGCATCAGGTTCGTCAGCATTAACGTGCCACTCTGTAGCTCCTGTTACTTGATTTATCAAACTAGAATTAGCTAAAGCATAGTCGAGGGTTCCTAACTGCCCATCAAATGTGAAGGAGTAAGCGCTATTACCGACAAACTCTTGAGCGATGTCAGTGTAACCCTCTGCTTCCAAGAATGTAATTGGGTCTTCCTCAGCGTAAGCATTTAAGTCACCTACAATTAGAAAGTCACTATCTCCACTACCAGTCGGGTCAGTATTTAACCAAGCATTTAGAGCTTCAGAACCTCGTAAACGAGTACCATTGAAGTTACCCTGACCGTCACCGATATCTGCATCATCTCCAGAACCTGTACCACCTTTAGACTTGAAGTGGTTAACAGATACGGTAAAACGTTCTCCTGTACCTAGTTCTTCAAAAGTGACAGCCATGGGAGCGCGGTTCGTACTCGGACCATCAAATACTGTGCCACTTAAACCAAGATCAGACAGATCGGAATCTGTGAGAATTTCTACTGTTGTTCCAGGAGCAACTTGAACGCTGTCAGTTTTGTAAATTGCGCCGACGGAAATGGCATCGCTTGTATCCACAAAAGGAACGCCTGGATCAACATAAGCATAAGTACCTGCACCTACTCGGTTGTTAAGTTCGTCAACCAAAGTCTCAATGGCAAACTGACCGTCACCATTTTGATCTGCACCAAATTCGTTCTCTAACTCAACCAGACCAACAATATCTGCATCCATGATTTCTAGAGTTGTCACCAATTTCTCAACTTGGCGGTCAAACTCAGCTTGGTTATCCGCACCACGAGGGGAAAGACCATTAGGCCCACTACCAGGATTACCAGTCTCGTCTAGAGTAGTGAAGAAATTGAGAACGTTTAAGGCAGCAACTTTCAAATCTCCACCAACGTCTTCAGGTGTTTCTGGACGAGGGTTAGTTGCTTGGAAATCTATGGGTTCAACAGGTTGAATTCGGTAGTCACCAAAGCCAAAGCTGAGAACACCGGATAGATTATCAACAGTATCACCACCCCGGAGAGTATTGGTAGCACTCAGAGGGTTGCCACCACGACCATGAATAATTGTCTGAGGGTTCTGAACTGTTTGACCATCATCCAGAACAATGCGTCTGGTAGCGATCGCTTCTTGATAAGCAGCAAAATCTGCAGCATCAGGAGCATTGAAGTCAGTAAATTGTTCCAGGCGACCATCTGTTCCTGGTTCATTACTTGCTCCATCAGAAGATAGCACAACTTCACCAAAGCGGTCTAAGTTGAAATATTCAGTGACAAATAAGGTATCAGGAATTGTGATTCCCATTCCCTCAAAAGCTTCTAGATCCTCAACAGTGGTAACAGGGAAGTTGACAGTAGCAGGAGTTGGCAAAGTATCTGTTCCTTGAATGGAAACAGAGACATCAGTTAGTTGAGTTAAACCAAAAAATTCATCTACTGTTCCTGTAACCTCAACAACGTCTCCAATATTGACGTCTACAGCAGGAGAGTCACCATCGAAAATGAATATACCCTCAGAAGTTAAAGGATCGGTATCTGCATCAGCGTCTTCTTCTTGAAGAAAGAAACCATTCAAATCTCCATTTGTTCCGCTAGCACCATCCTGGTAGTCTCCCACAACAACTGCTTCAATAGTTACTGTTTGACCTTCTAGTGGACTAGATGCACCACTACCTTGAATTTCGTGGATAAAGGCTGAAGATCCGGTTCCTCCGCCACCGCCACCATTATCAAAAGTTCCAGCAGTAGGAGTATTATCGGCACCCAGGAAGAAGTCACTAATTACAAAGTCACTAGCTGTATCTGTATCGACTCCATCGGTGACTCGACGGGCACCAGCAGGGAAAAATGGACCATCGGGACCGATAACAGGTGCATCAAAGAAGAAGGTATCCCCTGCGTCACCATCTGTAAGAGCAACAGTATCGATCACAACTTCGCTGCCTGTAACAGAAGTACCAGAAATACTGCTGGTTTCAACTAAAGCAAAGGTCGAACTACTATTTTCTAGGAAGTTATTATTAATCTCAGCATTTGGAGCAACTGCATAGTTATTTGCTAAACCTGTGGGGTTTCCTACCAAGAAAAAGCCGTTGTCGCCGATAATATGGGTTGAATCAAAGTCAAATTGAGCGTCAATTGTACCAATTGGAGAGCCACTATCTCCTTCGACACCAATAATACTTAAGCTATCCAATGATGTACCAGGCGTGCCAAATATTTCGATAAATTCAGTGTTGTCTGTTCCATCATGGCTAACGTATACTTCATTGATGACTGGGTTGGAGGCGCTACTACCAACACTAGGATTGATAGTTCCAAAGGTATCAGTACCAATGGTGGGGTCAGTATCAAAAATCCCTGGAGTTACATCAATCCCATTAATATCAAAAACTTGACCGTTGTCTGGATCGTTAATAGCATAAAGGTCTCCTACACTAGCATCCCGGAAGATAAGTCTGGGTTCATCACCTGTATAAGTAAAGTCTATTCCACCGAGGTCTGTTCCATATAAGAATGCTTCATCCCCTATAGTATCAGGTACACCTATCGCATCAAATACTGTACCAAAAGTTGAGAGGTCATCTGGTAGTCCATCATCGTTTGTATCAATGTCTGTAGAGAAACTTCCTGTAAAGTCAGACAAAAGCGCTACTGTAAATGAAGGGTTTTCTAAATCAGGAATATTGACAGTTAACAAACCACTAGCATCGAAAGTTCCTGAAACCGACGCAAAATTATTGATGTCTCCTGGATTTGCACTGCCAGGATCGCTTTCAATACTAACAATCACACCATCAAAAGCATCTCCTGGTGTACCACTGAGTTCAAAGGTTGTCTGAGCAGGATCGGTACCTATGGGATTCGGTTTGAATTCACTAATTAAAGCGGTTGTTGTTCCACTGCTCCCGCTATCACCTGTAATCTCAATATTATCTAATGCGATATCCTCGTCACCAGCGTTGAGGTCGAAAGTGATGCGAATGTCTAGGGTGGAACCTGTTCCAGCAATGGCACTTGAGAAGGATGCAAAGGTGTCTGTTACCTCTGTTCCGTCACCATTTCCATCGAAATCAGTATCTTGTGCAGGAACAGCGTTGAAAGCATCACCATCAGGAATACTTTCAATCCCTAGTAAATTCGTAAAACCACCACCATCAATCTGATACTCAAATAAAACGAAATCAGATATATCCCAATCCTGATTAGTACCATCATCATCTTCAGCTAACAGGGTGCTAAAGTTGAGATTGGTAAAACCTGCAATATCAATTCCTGAGAAAGTTAATGTTTGCTCGGATGCAGCACCTTCTCCATCAATGTCTTGAGCAGCAAAATAGAAGCTACCTTCAGGATTTGAAACTTGGTAAAAACTGCCAATATTACTACCATCGGTGCGAGTGAAAAAATCACCAGATCCATCACTGAATTCTGGGATTGAGGTGTTATACCTCGTTCCATTACCATCAGTCTCAAAATTTTCAATAAAAAGTGTAGCCATGCAAAAATTTTCTCCTATTTTTTTCTTTGCGTAATTTTTAATAGCTAACTAAGGTATATCTTTTGATTTGTATGTAATCTCACACACAAAATTCAAGTTGGGATTTCTGACCTAATGCTCAAGTTTCGGGTAACTACTTAAACTACTTAGTCAATCTAAACAAATCTACTCAGTTTTTTGGTTAAATTCAGGTTAAAATCTCAGTATATTTACAGAAAATTTATATTAACTATCAATTTGGTGAAGATTATGTAAAGTCAATAAATTATTGCCTGGAAAACCTTGTTTCCATGTTATAATTAAATATTTTTTAGTCTGCCTAACAGTATAAAGAAACCAAGTTTCTGGCTATAATTATTGGTTGTTTCACTAACTTTCGTCGAGAAACCTTGTTTCTGTTCAAGTTCTGAGCTAGTTAATAAACTGAACTGTCACTAACTAATATCAAAAACATGATAACTCCATGCAGGTACATCCAAATACAGACCTCGTGAAATCAACTTATCTCCCAAGCGATCGTAACTAATATCACTCATTAAATCCTGTAGTCGATACCTTTCACCTCTGAGACTCTCAAAAGGAAGTAAAACATAACATTGACTTTGTTGAGGAGCATAATTAACCGTTATTAACAAAAGTCGATCATCTTTTCCTTTCCAGACAAAACAAATAAAATTATTCCATGTGAAATTTCCTTCCCATGCAGCTACACATTCTAGTAACTGCCAATTTCCCTCACGGACAATATCTAAAGCTAAACAATCTAATAATTGATGGTAAAATCTCTCTAGGTTGGGAACAGTAGCTTCTTGAGGAGCGTGACATAAGTGCATCGAAATTTTCTGAGACCAACCTTGTAACTGGCCTTGATGGAAAAAACGTAAACCAGGAGTAAAATAAGTTAAAATGGCAGCAGCTTGATGAACTCTTGCTCGAAAAGTTGCATTCGCCCTAGGTTCATCATGATTTTCTATAAACCGTGCTAACTTACTTTGAAAATCAACAGCAGCATAAAGATGCAGTCTAACTGGAATTGACTGCTGTTCCCGGAGGCGATCATATAAAAGTTTGTCATAAGTATAATCAAATCCTAACTGTTGCAGTTCCCATTCCAAATTCCAATATACTTCTGCCATAAAGGTAAAATCTGGATGTTGCTGTTTAACTTGGGAGATGGCATTAGACCAAAAGGGTTGCACTGGAATACCCCAAGTCTTCTCAAAAATAGCTGGTAATATTAGCATTGCCATATCGCAGCGAACGCCATCGCACAAATGAGCAACATTGAATAACTCTGCTAACATCGCCTCTTGTAATTTCGGGTTGCTGTAGTTAAGTTGCAAAGTATCAGGCCAACCTGGAAAATAGAGGTCTCTT
Organism: Dapis purpurea BLCC-M126; assembly: GCF_050015975.1. Lineage (NCBI taxonomy): Bacteria > Bacillati > Cyanobacteriota > Cyanophyceae > Oscillatoriales > Microcoleaceae > Dapis > Dapis purpurea. The sequence continues at coordinate 34,141 of NZ_JBNHER010000327.1, forward strand.
CCATGAGCAAATATTTGGTTACCTGCTGGTAATTCTACTTGTATATAATTCTGGGGTTCTCGTTCGATATCGGCTTGGCTTCCCTGAATATAAAAGTCAGGATTTGTTTGTACCCAAGGATGGTCTGGTGCAGTATGGTTGGGGACAAAATCCAGCATCAGTTTTAGCCCCCGTTGATGTAGGCGATCGCGCAGTCGCAGCATGGCTTCATTATCACCGAGGTTTTCATGGATGTGATAACCAGTTACGGCAAAACAAGACCCACAAATATAATCTTCTTGGAAATTGTCACCAAAAACCTCTATAGCTTCTTTTTGCCAATCAGGATTTGCACGAGAAATATCTCGCCCCATTATTCCTGTTTGCCAAACTCCTAAAAAGTATACCCAATCAAATCCTATATTCGCTATTTTATCTAGTTCGTCATCAGGAATATCATCTAAGGTAGCGTGATGACCTAATTTTTCGGATATTTGGTTTAGCCAAACTCGGGTGTTAACTTGATATAGGGAAGGATTAATCATATATTTCACATTTGAGACTTTAAAACTATTTGTGACATATTGAAAGCAAATTTGTATGACAACCCATTATAAATTTTGGCTGAAAACAACTAAAGTCAGATCGAACAAATCTGTCACTTGCAAAGCGATCGTCTGTTTGTCATTATCTTTGGACAGAAGGTTATTGATGCTATATTTAATATTAAGTTAGTATTATTTCAGTACAAAGCTCCTATATCAAAATAAACGTTTTTAGTCTGTACCAATACAGTTAGAAAATAAAGAGGCTTTAAGATGGTGAATTACTTTTTTTTTGAGTTTAAAGTACACCAGTCGCCAAGTTCCCACAAATTGATTTTGTACCTTTTTAGTTCCTGATTTTGTTTTGCAGAAATTAATAGATAATACTAGACTTCAATTTGACATACTCCCGACGCTCCCCTACGGGAGAGCGCAGGACTTCCCGCCGGGGGAGTTAAAAACAGAAGATTAGATTTTTGGCTGCTTAACTTTCTAAACTAGTCTAAAATTTTGGCAAAAAAATAATGTCTTAAGCCTCGCCTTGGATAGAAAAAAATCAATTTCAGTATTTCAATCCTGATGATTCGCTTATAACTGATAGCTGAAATGAACTGTTACTATTACTAAGTTACCTATTTATAGTATTTATTTTGTGGTCTGCGTTCATCCAACTTGCGATACACATCTCGCAACTCAACATTATGATGTGCTAGAGCAACTAAAGTATGGTAAAATAAATCTGCCGCTTCCGCAGCGATCGCCTCTTTCTCATCATCTTTACAAGCCATTACCACCTCTGCTGACTCTTCCCCAATTTTCTTAAGAATTTTATTATCTCCTCCAGCAAATAACTTACAAGTATAAGAACCTTCCTCTGGATGATCGCGGCGATCGCTAATCACATCAAAAAGTTGAGACAACATATCTGCAGGTGGCTTCACAACCTTCCTATCCACAAGATGAAAACAACTCCTTTCCCCTTTATGACAGGCAATATCTCCCACCTGCTCAACTCCCACTAATAAAGTATCGCTATCGCAGTCGTAGCGGATCCACTTAATATTTTGAAAATGACCAGAAGTCGCACCCTTATGCCAAAACTCTTGCCGAGAACGACTCCAAAAACAAGTTTGCCCGGTTTCCAAAGTTTTTTGTAATGATTCCTGGTTCATCCAGGCCATCATCAACACTGTACCATCTAAATAATCTTGAATAATAGCGGGTACAAGTCCCTGTTCATTGTAACGAACTTGCTCCACTGGAATCAATTGACTTAAACTTACTGGTTGGGAGGTAGACATTATGTGCCCCAAAAAATTTGTTTGTATATTTCGGAGTTTAGGATATCTTTCAAGTATTTTCTGAATGTTTAATCTTAAATTTTAATTTGTTTTTGGTTTCTATCATAAAATAAATAAATTGTCAAAAGATAGCTTCATAATTCTCCAAAATTTACTGTAAATATACACCCACTCCAATGATACAATTAGCCAAATATAGATATAGGTTTATATTAATTTGGTATAACATGAAATCCCCTGATCGGGATTGAAATAAAGACAAATTAAGGAGAGTAAAATTGGTAGTTACTACACTAAATACCACTAAATCCGAAGAAATTTTTGCAGCAGCTCAAAAACTCATGCCAGGAGGAGTGAGTTCTCCAGTCAGAGCATTCAAATCTGTTGGTGGCCAACCAATTGTATTTGACAGAGTTAAGGGAGCTTACATTTGGGACGTTGATGGCAACCAATATATTGATTATGTTGGCACTTGGGGACCTGCTATCTGTGGTCATGCTCACCCAGAAGTATTAAATGCTCTGAAAGAAGTTTTGGAAAAAGGTACAAGTTTTGGTGCTCCCTGTGCTTTAGAAAATACTTTGGCTGAAATGGTTATTGATGCTGTACCGAGCATTGAAATGGTTCGCTTTGTTAATTCTGGTACAGAAGCTTGTATGGCTGTACTGCGTCTGATGCGAGCTTTTACAGGTAGAGATAAAGTAATTAAATTTGAAGGTTGTTATCATGGCCACGCTGATATGTTTCTTGTTAAAGCTGGTTCTGGTGTGGCAACTCTCGGTCTCCCAGACTCTCCAGGAGTGCCTAAGTCTGTGACTAGCAATACCTTAACTGCTCCTTACAACGATTTAGAGGCAGTTAAGCAACTATTTGCCGACAACCCAGACCAAATTTCTGGTGTTATCCTCGAACCTGTGGTCGGGAATTCTGGATTTATTACTCCAGATGCAGGTTTCTTGGAAGGGTTACGGATGATTACCGAGGATAATGGTGCTTTGCTCGTTTTTGATGAAGTGATGACTGGATTCCGTATTGCTTATGGTGGCGCTCAGGAAAAATTTAACGTTACTCCAGATTTGACAACTTTAGGGAAAATTATTGGTGGTGGTTTGCCAGTGGGAGCTTATGGTGGTCGTAAAGATATTATGGAAATGGTGGCTCCAGCAGGTCCGATGTATCAAGCTGGTACTCTTTCTGGTAATCCCTTGGCTATGACTGCTGGTATTAAGACTCTGGAATTGATACATAAACCAGGTACTTATGAACAATTAAACAAGATTACTAAGAAACTTGCTGATGGATTATTGGCTATTGGAAAAGAATTTGGTCTTCCTGTTTGTGGTGGGAATATTAGTGCAATGTTTGGTATCTTTTTCCACCAAGGACCTGTTCACAATTATGAAGATGCGAAAAAGTCTGATTTGAGCAAGTTTAGTAAGTTCCACCGAGGAATGTTGGAGCGTGGAATTTATTTGGCTCCTTCTCAATTTGAGGCAGGGTTTACTTCTTTAGCGCATACTGAAGAGGATATTGACCGGACTTTGGCTGCTGCAAAAGAAGTTATGTCTAGTCTTTAAGAGTTTTTTAATGGGTAATGGATGATTTTTCAGTTTTCTATTACCCATCTATGTCAATTATTGGCGTTGCATATTTGTGGGATGAATTAGTCTGGGGAGTGTGGGAGCTGCATATTTGCCTTCTGGTATTTTTTTTATAGAAATAGGAAATATAGTCATTTCACTTGAAAGTTAGACAAAGCTTCCTTGCTCTGAGGGACTTTTAGAGGAAAAAACGTCTCATTTTTAAGTTAAACTACTATACCAAAAATGGGATTTACCTTTTCTGCAAAAATTCATCCCTTAGTTCAGCAACGCCCAATTATTCGTTATAGTCATTCTGAATAAGACTGGGACGAGTGTTTCTTTCCTGGAAAGGGTGTTCAGCTAAAAAAGTGTTTCATCCTTATTTGAAATGACTATAGCAGTTATTAGTACCCCTGGCTGAAGAGTCAATTAAATATTCTTTCCTTTTTCGATTAGGAAGTTAATCCACACAATCTCAGTATAGATAGATAATAGATAGATGAAAAACTATAGCGCTATAGTTCTGAAAACTTTTCTGGAGTCATTATTAACATCTAGTGGAGTAAGTAAATTAAATCTCTTTTCCTTTTTCGATTAGGAATTTAATCCACACAATCTCAGTATAGATAGATAAAAAAACTATAGTGCTATAGTTCTGAGAATTTTTCTGGAGCCACGACCAACACCTACATTGAGTAAGTCAATTAAATATTCTTTCCTTTTTCGATTAGGAATTTAATCCGCATAATCTCAGATAGATAGATAAAAAAACTATAGCGCTATAGTTCTAAGAACTTTTCTGGAGCCACGACCGACATCTACATTGAGTAGGTCAATTAAATATTCTTTCCTTTTTCGATTAGGAATTTAATTCACACAATCTCAGATAGATAGATTCAAAACTATAGCGCTATAGTTCTGAGAATTTTTCTGGAGGAATTATCAACATTTACCTGACTCAGTCAATTAAATATCCTTTCCTTTTTTGATTAGGAATTGAATCTGAAGTATAGATAAATCAAAACTATAGCGCTACAGTTCTAAGGAATTTTCTCAAATCCTTCTCAAAATCTAGCCTAGTAAGTGAATTAAATAGTGAATTAAATATATTTTCCTTTTTTGATTAGGGGCAAATATAGCGAATTAGAAGTATTTTTTTACGAATTCTTGATAAATAGATACTTTATCTACTGCCTCTGATACAGATATATCATAGATTGCTGCCATCATAGCTATTAACTGCCTATTAACACCTTCAACCAACTTCAAATTTTGCTCAAACTCACTAGCTGCCGACAACCAAAATTCTTCACGAGCTTTGAATAAAGGTGTATAATCATAGTCAACATCAAAATGTTCAATAAATTCTACTGTAGGAATAATAATAAATCTATCTCTTATATCATCAAATTTTGCCTCCTTCCAAATACGTTCTTTAGTAGACAAAATTTTAGGACATCCTACATCATACCCATACTTTTTCTTAGGCGTAAAAACCTTTCCTGTTTCATTAACGCCAACCTTTAGCATCTCAAACAACTCTTCTCTTTTCTTTTTTTCAAGTTCCTTTGTTACATCAATCAAAGGAATAAGAATATTGCGTTTTTTCGCAATATGGTTTCGGATGCCTGCATAAGTAGAAGTAATAGATGAAAGCAAAGTAACATCATATAATTTTGAAGCCAGCTTTGTTATATTCTCTGTTGCATCATAATCATTTCCATAAACAACTGTAATAAAATATTTTGTCGTCAATGTGGAAGGTATCATCATACTAGAAATTAATATGGGAAGTGTAATCTCCTCATTTTCTAGCCTAGTCATTTGTTGTACCACGTTTTCGAGTTGTTGGGCTAAGAGCATTTTGCTGGCATTCTTCGTTTCCTTCCATACCATACTACAATATAATAAAAGTTTATACTTTGAAAGGAAGATTTTAATTAATCAAACCAATGGTTCGCAGAATTTGGCAATGGCTGAAAAGTTTATGGGAAAAATTTTTGGGGTTATTCTCTCAATCTCAAACAAACCCTTTAGAAACTCAACCACCCTCTGAGTCTCTCCCACCTTTAACAGATACAGATTATGATTTTCTCTTCGGTCAACTTTTAGAAGGTATTGCTCAAGGTTGGTCTCCTGAAAGAGTAAAGAGTTTTTTTGATGACCTAGGAGAGCGAGGTAAACCTGAACCTTGGCAAGAATGGCTACAACGTTTTGGAGAAAGATTATTAGCATCCCCTAAACCTAATGATGAGTTAGCTCAGAGAATGGTTAGGTTTGCTAATTTGACTCCATCACTCCCTTCCCTAGAGTCTCTAGGAAATCTAGCTAATAATATTGGAACTGAACTTTTAAGTCGGGATAATAGTGGAGCGATTTGGGAATATGATGGACCTGATGCTGGTGCCTCCCCTCCTGCTCAACCATCTTTAGGAAAAAATCAAGAAAATGAAGCTTTGGCAGATTTGGTGGTTAAGCTTCAGGAAAATCCTAATTTATTAGCTACTGTTGCGCAACAGTTAGGTATACAGACAAGTGACCCAAGAGTAGTTATTCAGGCAATGGTTAGTCAACTTGGGGTAGGAGTAGAAAATCAACAACAGTCTGCCGAGCAAAATTCGGAAATATTTGCTCAGTTGGGTTTAGAGCAAGCAAAAGCTGGAGATTTAGCTGGAGCAGTTGATAGCTGGGAAAGTGCTTTAGCTTTGAAGCCTGATTATCATCAAGTTTGGTACAATCGGGGCAAGGCATTAGTACAGTTACAAAGATGGGAAGAGGCGATCGCCAGCCATGACAAGGCTTTAGAAATTAAGTCTGATGATTATTTGGCTTGGAATAACCGTGCTGAAGCTTTGGGAAAATTAGGGAGATGGGAAGAGGCGATCGCTAGTTGTGACAAAGCTTTAGAAATTAATTCTGGTTATTATTTAGCTTGGTATAATAAGGCTAATTTTTTGATTAGTTTAGGAAATTTGAAAGAAGCGGTTAATTGTTATGACAAGGCATTAGAAATTAAGCCTAATTTTTATGATGGTTGGAATGAGAAAGGAAATGTTTTGAGAGATTTAGGTTTGATGGAAGAAGCGAATAAAAGTTGGGAGAAGGCAAGGGAAATTAAACCTGATTAACTTGTAGTGATAGTTTTTTCTTTTTGCCCTAATTTTTTATAATTTATAAAGTGAGGTCGCCAAATTTTTACAGTATTATTTTCACCTAAGGAGTCATCAGTATAGCCACTACTACTTACTAAAAAGTTGGCATCATAACTAAATATCAGCTTTTTTATTGAACCTTGACTGCTTTTAATATTTGTCATTTGCTTTTGAGAATCGAAGTTCCAAATTTTGATATTTAAGTCATAACCACCAGATGCTAACCATTTACCATTCTTGGATATTGCGATTGTATGTACTCCAGAATTTGTTTTAGCTGTATTTGTTTTCTCCAAGCAAGAAGAATTTGAATCAAACCTATCACTATCATCATCTGAGTTATGCCTGCAATAGTGCTTCATAATCCTAACTAGATTTTGGTTTGATATTCCTTCTACTGTTGAGAAATCCCAAAGTTTTATCTCGCCATCTGTACTACCACCAACTAAAATCTTGCTATTTGGACTCAAAGTAAGACTATAGACTTCAGTGTTATGTGTTCCTAGGAGTTTTGAAGCAGCAATAGAATAGACTTCCTTGTTCTTTTCAGGCAAAGTAATACTTCCATATTTAGACTCAAAGTAGCCGCATAAGCCTCAGATTGATATTCAGGTAAATTTTATAGTTCTTAGATTTATTTTGGCTATCTGAGTATTCTCAACAATAACCCATAACTATTAGGGGGGAGTTAGCTGCAACAATACAATAACCTTTTTTAATAATTTCAATCAATGTTAATGCACCTGCTACAGCAGCCAGGAATCCAACCACTTCTATTACAACCTTTGTTAGTAGGAGGTGGTGATGGTGATTGTGTCATAACTTTTGAACTTTTTATAAGAGTATAATTTTTTATAAAATTATAATTAATGATAATTTGTAAATTGCAATCTAGTTAGCAAATACATTATTGTATAAATGTATTTTAATAATGCCAATGCCTAAAATTTGAATCGGTGTAGTAACAATAGATTTCCAAGTATTGATTGTAATTAGAAGTAAAAATGTCAAAAAATAACAAACAACAAGATATTTCTCTATTGCAAGCCTGGCAGAAAAAAATTCAAGATGCTAATACTAACAATATATTTTGTCATTGTCATACCTGCGAATATGAATGGGTAGAATCATCCTGGGAAGGAATATGCCCTAATTGCAAAAGTACCAATATTGAGCGTATTTCTTGTTGGCAATTTCCGGATGATTAATTAGGATTTACTCAAAAAGTCTTTTGGTAAGAGTAGCAGTTAGCAGTAAGGATAAATTGGAATTTAGAGGAGATAGGAATAAAAATTGTCAGAGTAGTTTTTCCATTCTTGTATGACTAAAATAGAAATTTTTAAGCCAAGTTTTTTTACATTCTAAATTTAGAATGGAATCAGACTATATAATATAGAATTTCCCGTTATTATGAGGTACAATATCTAGACTTTTGACGGGGTAAATATTTTTTGTTTTTTGTTTGTTCCCTACTCCCTACTCCCTATTTTAGCGATAATTAGTAAATTGCAATGGCATCGGAAAATCTTCTGCTTTTAATCTTTGCATTACTGCTTGTAATTCATCTTTAGACTTAGCAGAAACTCTCACCGCATCACCTTGAATTGAAGCTTGCACTTTTTTAAATTCATCCTTAATCAACTTAGTAATTTTTTTAGCATTTTCTTGACTAATGCCTTTTTGTAGTTTAACTTCTTCCCTAACTCTACCACCACTGGCAGATTCGACTTTACCAAAATCAAATATCTTTAACGATAAATTCCGTTTAGCTGCCTTAGTTTGTAAAACAGTATGAACCGCATCTAAACTAAATTGACTACTGGTATTAATCGTAATTGTATCTTCTCCTAATTCTAATGTTGTATTAGAATCTTTCAAGTCATAGCGAGCTTTAATTTCTCTATCTGCTTGATCTATAGCATTAACTAATTCTTGTCTATCAAAATCGCTGACTATATCAAAAGATGATGTAGATGCCATAATTTTTCCACATATTATTCTAGTTTTACTGTAAGTATGTCAGGGGTCAGTTATCAGCTTTATAAGTTGACTCTTTATCTTAAAATAGCTTACTAAAAATTATTCACACTGATTAAACTTAGTATAAACAAAATAGCCGTACCAGAAGAACTAATAGCAAACATTAGCGATCGCCCTATAGGTACATCCAAAATATAAAATATCGAATAAAAAAATCGCCCAATTATAAAAGCAACTGCTGCTCCTATAGCCAACACAGAATTTTGTTCTGTCAAATAAGCCATAAAAGAAGCTGCTGCAAATAAAATAAAAGTTTCAAAAGAATTTTGATGTGCCCAAGTTGCCCTCTTAGCATAATCAGGCAATTTTTCAAATAAAGCACGAGGCGCAGCCAAATCATAGCCTACTTTAATACGACCGTAGGCTACTACTAAAAAAGGTGCGTAAACTAGGATTGCTCCTATTACAATGGCATCAAGTAAAATAGATGGTGCTGGTAACTCCAACAAACTCATTTTTTTAGGAAAATTAATCTAGGTAGAACAGAGTTACTACTTTACGTTGTTCTTCTGCATCTTGACAAGTCTTCAATAAAGTATGACTTTCGTGAAAAGCAAAACAAATCAACTGCTGGCATCGAGAAACAATTTCTTGGTTACAAATAGAACTTGCTTCAGCTAAAGATAATTGATCATTTTTAGGATTTTCCACCAAATGAATTACCTTCTCCAATTCTTGGCGAGATTCTCTTGGTTGCCGTTGCAAACTTTGGGGTAAAATAACCGTAACCAAATTAGGGTCTCCCCTCATTGCACCCCGAACTGCTGCTAAATTAGTACCCGTTGCACCCGATGTAATAATATGATTTGAACCTAATACCAAAGCATAACTTAACAACTCAATTAATTGTTGATGAGTAATAGGAACATGACGAGAACCTAACACAGCAATTCTCTTAGAACCTGTTTGTTGGATTGCTAAAAGTTCCTGTAAAAAATCATCTACCTTGGGTATATCAATTGATTGACTCAAAGATTTTATCTATATGTAATAAAACTTCCAAAGGGATTATAGCAATTAAATATATTTTTGTACATTTATTTTGTAGGAAAAATTGCAATTGAGTCCAAAAAATCAATCAATAGAAACATCAGGATGGGCAGAAGCTTTGGCTTAACTAGCCTTAGAACTTCCTCTTACTCCCCTTCCCATTATTTCCGGTATAGTACCCTCTAGATTAAAAGGGTCTTTATACAGAAATTGACCTAACAAATTATCACACAATGGACAACAAATAGGACATTGGTTGAATGGGGATGGTGTTATCTTAGCTGTAAATTCTAATTTATATGTTTTGAGGGGTCAAGAACCCAAGGCTGTTTACCGTTATGTGCAAAAAGCAGAATACCAAGCTGAGACACAAAAAGGAAGATATATTTTTGGCGTTTATGGAACAAACCCCCCAGGAAATCTATCGGAGTGAGTAACTAAATTTGTCAAAAATACTCCTAATACTTCCGTTTTTACTTTGCCAAATAAACTTTTAGCTTTATGGGAAAGTAGACATCCTTAAGGTATTAACTTACAGACTTTAGAAAGTTTGGCTCTAGAAAATTTAGGGAGTTTAGAAAATCACCAAAGCTATTCAGCCCATCCGAAAAGATATAGCATTACAGGAGATAAATATAATTTTGGACTTACTCCTGGACAAAATATATCATTAAATATATACCGTAGTAGTAGTACCGGAAAAATTCAGCAAAAAGCTCTGATATCAATATCTGGTGTGCGTCTAATTCATGAGTTTATTCTAGCTAGCCCATATCTGATATTTTTCATTCCACCTGTACGGTTACGACTATTGCTAGCTTTTACAAAAGTCAAGACTTTCTTGATAATTTAACCTGGGAATCAGAATTAGGTACACAAATTTTGGTTTGTGACTGTTCATGCCTAAAACCAATTAGTCGTCAAGAAACTGAACCTTGGTTTCAGTATAATTTTGGCAATGGTTATCTAGACAAAGACGATACGGTAGTAGTTACTTTGGTCCGCTATGCAGATTTTGACCAAATAAATAACTACTTGCAAGAAGTAGCTAGTGGCCAAAATCATAATGTGCCTCAAGGCATTTTCTGGCAGATATATCTAGAACCTGAATCTGGTCGTATAAATAAATTACTAGATACTCCCTAATTTCGCACACTTGTATCTGCTGAAGTAGGAAAGTTATCTGGCTTTACTTATCTCTCAGTTCATAAACCAAGATGTAGATATTAGTCAAGAAATGTTTGGAGCAATTGCTCGTTTCCAGCATCAAACCAATACTCTCACTACAGCAAACTTATCATCTAACTGCTACCTCAATGGAGCCTATTTATGCTCCTGATACTCAAGGCCCCCAGAAATTATTGATCTTAATAGTTATCTTTGAGAATCAGTATAACTGTGGTGAGGTCTGCATATTTGATGCTTCCCACTTAGATGCTAAACCTGTTTGTCATTTAGGATTACTCAAATTCATACTAATGGGTTTACATCGTATCTGGAATCAAGACGAATAATTTCCTAGCTATACTCCTAGCTGAAAATGATTGAACAAGCGTTCAAAATCAAAATCTTGTGCCATTAGTCTTGTAACACATTCTACTTTGAGAGGTTCATGTAGACGGACACTACCAAAGGTTCGATCTATAATTTCCACAGTAGATAGAGTATCATAGTCTACTGACAAAACAGGCACTTCTACATCCTCAGCACGACGCAGCACTAACTCATCAGGTGGAAGTTGCCCAGTTAAAATTAGACAATGGGTCGAAGTTTCTAAAGCTGCTAGCTGAATGTCCGTCCGATCGCCCCCCGTAACTACCGCCATATTTGTAGTCTTACGGAAATATTTTATTGCTGCACTAACATTCATTGCACCAATTGTCAAGCTTTCCACCATTAAATCCAGGCGATCAGGGCGACAAAGCACCTGAGCTTTTAATTGCTTAACTAATTCTTCAACTGTGACACTGCGTAGGAGACTGCTTCTAGGCAATATTCCTAATACAGGTATATTGTTAGCTTCGAGAAAAGGTCTTACTAATGTAGTTACTGTTTCTTGTGCTGTTACTGGGACATCATTAATGACTACACCGAGAAGGGAACTACCTAAACGTTTTTTAGCTGAAAGTAAAGAGTCTATATAAGAATGTGAATTTGGACGAGTTACCAAAATTACAGAAGCATTAAGAATTTCCGCAACTTGTGGCAGTGATAATTCAAACAGACTACCCTCATCTAGAGTACCAGGTCCCTCTAATATTACTAAACCCTCTCCCTCTACCTGTAGATATTGGGCTAGAGATTTTTGATAATCTGTTTTTTGTTCTCCCAGCAACCGCTTATCTATGGTACTTTGATCGAGCATCAAAAGAGTTGGTCGAATACCATTTTCTGAAAGCTTGAGAGTGTCAGTTATAAACTCCACATCAGCATCTGTGGGAATAGATGTTGGGGTTAAAAAGTTTCCCAAAGGTTTTCCATAGGCAATGCTTATACCTTGCCTTTGTAACTCATGGGCTACTCCTAAAGTAATTGTAGATTTGCCACTGTAAGGTTCAGTCGATCCAATTAGCAAATAATTTGCAGATTTTGGCACATCCTCACTCCTGCAATTAATGAACTTTTGGAAATTATCGCATTTTTACGGCAAGTATTTCTGTTTATATCTCCAATCTTAGGATATAAAATCTTTTTCCAGAATATATGGTGAACATTGTGGTCAATTTCGTACAATAAGTCCAAAGTTAGCAGTAAGTTGTTGCTTAGTCCTTTAGGCAAATTGGTTTGTTATGAATAAGTTTGTCTAAAGCAAAGCATTTTATAACACTCCAGATTTTTTTTCCTTCTAAATTTCCTGGCAGGAAATAAAGTCTCAAGACTCTCCTTGTCTACGTCGCGTGCTGTTGGCCTACAAGAGGATAAAAAAGATAATTCAGTATTTCAATATTTCAAGGCTCTGGTTTTAGGCAGAGGTATTGTTAACTAATTTCCTCCTGCGGAGGATAACTTATAAATGAGATAAAACTGTTAGCCAGCCAGCATTATCTAGGCTAGAAAATTCCTGTTCATTAATTGATAATTGATAATGGATAATTGATAATTACCTCTGGTTAAAACCGAGAGGATTGAATATAAGGAAATATTATTTCTTTTTTTCCTCTTGAAAGAGGAGGCTTTAAACCTGAATTATTTAATTAATAATTAATAATTAATAATTATTCGGTAAAACGGCAACATTGGTGAGCTGTTCGATCAGACTATCCTTTTTAGGAGAACGCAGGTATAAAAGCCAAAGTTTTGATAACAATAGTCAAAACTCCCATAAAATTACCAGGCTAGAAATCCTATTTTCAAGTCAGTCTTAGAAGTGACTATCAAACCTAGATTACTCGTAGTGGAGTAGCTTTCCGTAGAAAGTCTTAGAAAAATCAATTGTACGAGTTTTGTTGTAATTCAGTAAGACATCAATTAAAAAATCAACAAACTCATAACTAGCCATCATAATTTCATAGTTAAGTTCTTGATTACCATCAAACTGAATTCTGCAACGAGTGATGTCTGCAGGTAATATAGAAACATTCCAGGTAATAACAAAAGGAATATTTTCGCCTCCTTCTATATTTCTTGCTCCTTCTAAATTTTTTTGTTTGTATAAGCTAATAGCATGACCTAAATATTTACGTCTTTTTTCTGGGTAATATGGATTATAAACAGCTATTTCCCCTTTTTCTGCTGGTTTTAATTGATTAATTGACATCCTAATACTCTCCATGATCGATACTACTTATCAAAACCTAGTTATTTTCTGTTGATAAACTAGGGAGTTAAGCAAGTATGTAAATTTATACTATGATTATATTTCAGATTTGAGCTGATACAGCTATGATGCTGAAATTGTCTTATTTTATAGGGCATGAGGATTAGACCCTTTAAAGGAGAAAAAATAGTCGTTTTGCTGGTGCATAAGTCCATTAACAGAGTCTCACCGATATGTTTGCGGATTATTCCCCTGATGTAAAAGAAGTTTGGGGAGAGGGGAAAGTACAGAGTATAAAAAAACTAGATTTTTCTTGAGATTTTATACTCAAGAAAAGTGATTACTCACCCTTTTGTTAAAAACTTACCCCTGTCAGGGGGAGTGAGGAAAGTATGACAAGTTTGAGGAATACAAGGGCATCTTAAAGATATGCAAGCTAGATTAGACTTGTTGCTTTCCAACTCAAAAAAACCTAGCCAAAGATTGTCATGTAATGATTTTAGCTATCCCAAGACCAAAAAGATGAGAATTACTTCTGTGTCTTATGACTTAAGTATGGCCAACCACCAGCCATGAGCAATGGGCTAAGTGGCCGATTTTATAAAGGAATGTATCCAAAGCCTAGTGCCGCTACGCGGAAGTCAGAAGTCAGAAGTCAACTCACCCCTAACCCCTCCCAGAAGGGGAAGTTAGAAGTATTGATTAGTAAGACTTTTAGGATGCATGTAACTGGTCAGTTATTTCCGCCATTCTGCACTAGTTAAAGACTTGCACAATAAAGTGGCACTGTTTTTAGTTGATGAGTATAAGGTCATCTTTTTACAGACTTTTTCTACTTCCGAAATGGTAGTAAAATCTGGCAGAAAACTTAGCAAAAAAACAGATCGTAATATCCTGACTTGGAGCTATTATAAATTCCAACAGCATTTAATCCATATACCTCAATACCATAACACTTGAGTTGTGTTTTGCAACTATTTTTATACTTATAAAACTTGTTATAAATGTAGTTTACTCACCATAAATTAGGTGGAAATCAACAGTTGAAATAGCCGGGATGCGGATATAAATTTATGACTTAAGTAAAACACTAGATATATGAAAAAATAACTATTAATCTGTAAAAATAGTTTTGAGGAATAACTAATTGTCAAAAGGATTATCCCTAATCAAGCTTACAAATATTTCCAAGTTGACAGACCCCTATAGTATCTAGTACATAGATTAGCTTACAACTATAAATAGGTGAATAGGTGTAAGTCCTGAAATTATTGAAAACTAAAATTCTCAATCCGAAACTCCTCTAAATCTCTGGAATGGAGGTCAAAAGACCATCTTTATAGTTTTTTAAGGCAGAATTAGGTTAGTCTCTTAAACATAAGAAAATTATTAGTTGTTGGATCTTTTAAGATTAGTTGAATTATGCCGGACAGTTCTTGGCCAAAAAACGATTACTATCAGGAAACCCAAATTTATCAAAACCATACCTCAGATAATGAACAGCAAAATCATCAGGTATCAGAAAAACAGGAAAGTTCACATACTAACCAAATAGAGCAAGAAACAGAAGTTGTGGATACAAAAAAGCTCAATAATCAGAATATTGACGATGGTCGTAGACGTAAGGCAGCATTTATGCTATCGCTGATCTGGACTACTACTATAATACTTCATTTACTATCCTGGGGATATTGGATAATTCTGGGTTTGACAGGTTTACTATCAGTTCAACTTTTGAGAATACTATTTGCTCAACCAAAACTAGCTCCAAAACCTCTATCAGAAGAAAATTTAGCAGACTGGCCTTATGTCTCTCTGTTAGTAGCAGCGAAAAACGAAGAAGCTGTAATTAGCAAATTGGTAAAGAATATCTGTGCTTTGGATTATCCTACTAATAATTACGAACTTTGGGTAATAGATGACAATAGTACAGACAAAACCCCTGTATTGTTAGAACAGTTGGCTCAGGAATATCAACAACTAAAAGTGATTAGAAGAGGTCCAGATGCTGGGGGAGGTAAATCAGGCGCTCTAAATACTGCTGTACCTTTTGTGAGGGGAGAAATTTTAGGAGTGTTTGATGCAGATGCACAGGTAACACCTGATTTACTCCGAAAGGTAGTACCACTTTTTGCGAGAGAAAAAGTAGGAGCAGTACAAGTAAGAAAAGCGATCGCCAATGCAGGTCTAAATTTTTGGACAAAGGGACAATCTGCAGAAATGGTCCTAGATGGTTTTTTTCAGGAACAGCGAATTGCCATTGGTGGGATTGGAGAACTCAGAGGAAATGGCCAGTTCGTCCGTCTGAATGCTTTAGAAGAATGTGGGGGGTGGAATGAACAAACTATTACTGATGATTTAGATTTAACTATTCGCCTACACTTAAATCAATGGGATATAGATTTTCTGGCTTTTCCACCGGTAATGGAGGAAGGAGTAACTAACTCGATAGCTTTGTGGCATCAACGTTCCCGATGGGCAGAAGGAGGATATCAGCGCTATCTAGACTACTGGCAATTGATTTTGCGTAACCGAATGGGATTTGGTAAAACCTGGGATTTATGGCAATTTTGGGTGACACAATATCTAATATCGGTTGCTGCTGTGCCTGATTTTTTGATGTCAATAATCTTACGTCGTTTACCAGTAACCAGTCCCTTAACTGTGTTTACTGTGATGGTATCTTTGTTAGGAATGTTTATCGGTTTACGTCGAACTCAAACACGACAAAGAAGTTTAGCACAAGAGGAAAAGGTAATGGAGTTTGCTTTGAGGAAAGAACATCCATTGTCTTTATTGCTGACTTTTTTAGAAAGTGTGCGGGGAACTTTTTATATGTTGCATTGGTTTGTGGTTATGGGCGTTACTATTGCTCGGATGTCTGTATTACCTAAGCGATTAAAATGGGTAAAAACGGTTCATAGAGGTGATGAGGAGAGTTAAAAGTTGGAGCTAATACCGTTTCACGAAAGTCATAAGTCAGAAGTTAGAAGTCAGAAGTTAAATTTGCGATTAATAAAAATTTTGACAATACAATAGTTTCGGGCAATTATTTTACATTTCAAAGTTTGAAACTGTTTGTGACATCCTTAAAGTGAATTGGTATAACTACTAAAGCATATAGATTTTAGCCAAGTTCTCAAATATATTCTCTCTGTAGGCATAAATAGAAAATGCTTCTCTAGTTGAGGATTTATAAATTTGCAGAATGTGGTTTTTAAATGGACAGAGACTTTAATAGTCCTGTTAATGTAGAAAACAATATGGATGAGTAGGCAGAGTCTCTACGGAGAATTAGCCTAGATCGAGAAACTTTATAGACTTTAGTCCTTGGTTGTCATAGAAGCAGCAACGGAGCTTTCGGGGATAAAATTGTATTTTGGGAGATTCCTTTCCTAAAGGGATGCTTCACAAACCCTTTGTTGGTTAACCTTCGGGTTTGGGTAAGTTTAGAGCTGATTTGTCAACTTAGCTGTTTGGGGAGTATTCCACAGGAAAAGTCTGATTTTAGCGAATAATTAATAATTATTAATTAAATAATTCAGGTCAAAAGCCTGCTCTTTCAAGGGGAAAAAGCTTTAGCTGCTGCACAAATTTGCACTTCGGCTCTCGCCGACATGAAAAAACGTTAGCGTCCTCTGAAAGAGCCAGTTTCCCGTAGGGTGGCATAGCGAAATTTCCCGCTCTTACAGAGCAGATCCGCAATTCAAGTCGCTCCTCTTTTAATAGTGATTCTACGGCGTTGCACAATCAGAAATGATTAAATCCGAAAGTAGATATTTTTGGATAATGTTTCCTCAACAATATGTACAGCTTAAAATCTATTATCATTCTTTAATGTGCAACCCCGATTCTACAAGGGGTTATAGCTATTGATAATGTCTTTAACACATTAATATCGCAGGTTATATAGCAATTATATTTCTAAGTTATGAAATCTCACTTTTATGTTACAAAAATTGGATTAAATAATGCTACAAAACTGTAGTTATTAGGAACAGCTTAACTAGAAACAGGGAACAGATGCATAAAAAATGGAGCAAATCAAGATTTAATTGTAATAATTGCTGGGATATCTTTAGATGATTGATTCTCTCTTTCTAGCAAATAGGCCCGCAAATTGCTATGATTGAAGAAAAATAGTTGTAGTCAAAGTTATAGACATAACAATTATCAACCTTAACAATTGCTATACTTGAATGATGTTTATTTTTTGATGTCCATAACAAAAATGAGTTATAAAAATCAAATTAATAGAAAAAGGGTAAAGCAGAAAAAAAGATTGGGAAAACTAGATGCTTGATGGAGGAATTTATGGGTAATAGGAATTATTATACTCCTTCAAGAATATTAAGAAACTTAGCATTATGAATGCCTATTTTGTCTGCAAATATTTGGTCAAGTATAGCTGCCAAATTTGTCAAAATCTGGGGAATGCTCAAATGAAATATCCCAAAGTATTATTAACTAGAGCAAATCAAAGATTAAGTTGATATGGATTTATTAGAATATCAAGCAAAGGCATTGTTTAGTGAGATGGGGATACCTGTTTTGCCCTCTCAAAGAATAGATTATCCTAAAGATTTAAAAAGATTAAAAATACCCTATCCAGTTGTACTTAAGTCTCAAGTTCATACTGGTGAAAGAAATAGCTTAGGGGGTATTAAATTTGTTGAAAATACAATTGATGCTGTGGCAGCAGCTCAGACAATTTTTAATTTGCCAATTAAAGATGAGTATCCAGAAGTTTTGTTGGCAGAGGCAAAATATAATGCTGACCAGGAATTATATCTGGCAGTTGTTTTAGATCCAATAGTACGTCGCCCTGTACTTCTGGGTTCAGCACAAGGGGGTATTGATACAGAAACAGCTATGAAAAATATGCAACAGGTGGTTGTTAATCAAGAATTTTCCCCTTTTTATGCACGTCGTTTAATGGTAAAAATTGGACTGCAAGGAAAACTGATAGAATCAGTAAGCCACATAGTAGAAAAAATGTATCAATTATTTGTCGAAAAGGATTTAGATTTGGTAGAAATTAATCCTCTTGGTATTAGTCCGAGAGGAGAAGTAATGGCTTTAGATGGTAAGGTTAGTGTTAACGATTATGCTTTAGGTCGTCATCCAGACTTGGTTAATTTAGTTGGCAAAAATATTAGTAATAATTATGCAATTAAACAGGAACAAGTAAAGGAAATAGAAAACAATTCTTTATTGGTGACGAGTAATGTTAATGGTCTGAGTAGTGAAAAAATTATTCCAGATTATCGACTGAAATTGATAGAATTACAGGGAAATATCGGGATTTTATGCAATGGTGAAGGTTTAACAATGACTACTGTTGATTTGGTGATGCAAGCCCAGGGAAAACCAGCTAATTTTCTGAATATTAAGTTGGGTGATTATTTGGAAGTCAAGGATAGTTTACGATCACAAATGTTTGCAGCTTTGGATTTAGTTAGTCAAAAGGAAAATGTTAAGGTAGTTTTGATAAATGTTATAGGTATAGTTCAGACAAGTGATGAGTTGATTACTATAATATATGAATATTTTAATAAGTTAAGAAATATAGACCAGAAAAAAATTCCATTTGTACTGCGTTTATTAGGAGGTAGAATTAGCCGAGCGAGGGAACGTTTATCAGGTCTACCAGTAGAGGTTATGGAAAACTTAGAGGATGCAGTTAATAAGGCTGTTTCTCTGTCTAAATAGTGGTAAAAAACGGAAAAATTACCAATACCAGTCAATTAATTAATAATTTAATTAATAATTTTCATTAAGGTTGAAACATTCTCCTGTAAGGAAAAAAAAAGAAAAAAAATCATTCTATTCAATCATATTATTGAGAATAAGAGGTGATTTTTAATTGTTACAAGATAATTGATAATTAATTAATCCACTTTAAAGTCTCTCCTAATAATTGATAATTATGTTTGCGTTCCGCAAACCTTTCCTACGGAATGCTCCGCCAAAGCTTTTAGCATTTTTCATGTCGGCAACAGCAAAACAAAAATAATTATCCATTATCCATTGTTCATTATTAATTAATAAATGCCTATACAAATAATGGCTGAAGTATTATGAATTTAACTCAAGATAGCAAAGTCATAGTTCAGGGTGTTACAGAAAAAATATCTACCCAAATAGCCTTAATGATGAAGTCTTGTGGCACAAATGTGGTGGCAGGTATTAGTCCTGGAGAAGGGGGAAAAGAATGGTATGATATTCCTGTTTTTAGTTTGGTAGAGCAGGCAGTGGCAAAGGTGGGTATAATTGATACCACTGTGATAGTTATGCCTGCTTATCAGGTATTAGATGCTGCTTTAGAGGCGATTGCTTCCGGTCTTAAACAAATTGTGATTGTTACAGAAGGCGTGCCTCCCCTAGATATGGTCAAGCTGTTGAGAAAAGCTGAGGCCACAGAAACTCTGATTGTTGGACCTAACTGTGCAGGTATCATTGTACCAGATCGTTTGTTACTAGGTACTCATCCGACTCAGTTTTATACTCCAGGTCCAATTGGTATTATTAGTCGCAGTAATACTCTTACTTATGAAGTTGCCTGGGAACTAACGAAGTCAAGGTTGGGGCAGTCTATTTCTGTAAGTCTTGGTTGCGATCCAATTGTAGGTTCTTCTTTTCTCCAGTGGTTACAAATATTAGATGAGGATGAGCGTACAGAGTTAATTGTTTTAATAGGAGAGGTTGAGGGCGCAAGTGAAGAAATAGCAGCTTCTTATATTTCAGAAACAATTGATAAACCTGTAGTTGCTTATATTTCTGGTACTTATGCTCCTATAAATCAAAATTATAGTCATGCTAATAGTTTAATTAGTGCTAGGGTTGCTGGTGAAAAATATGATTCTAATGGTGAGATTGAAAGTAAAATTGCAGCTTTTGAAGCAGTTAAAATACCAGTAGCAAAACGACCTTCTGACATTCCAACTTTAGTGAGAAATTCACTCGAAAAGAAGTATATCTAATTTGGATTTTGATAAATTGATACGATAAATATTTGGAATTAATTTGAGATTTTCCTAAAATAGGGGGCGGGTTTAAGCACAAGTATTCAGAACAAAAAGTCTATTTTTTTGATAATGAAACCCGCCCCAGATTTAAATTTTTTCTAAGTCATATCAAATCCGGTAATATCGGTTAAAAAAAAGTATAGAAACCGGGTTTAATATGAAATGCTTCACCATACTAATATCTACCTCCGATCAACCCGGTTTCTTATAACACTTCCAAGCTTGAGTAACTCCTAAAAAGGCAACAAGTAGTGATAAATTGTAGAAAAAACAACAAAATGTAATTAAAACTACAGAAACTCTCAAAAACCCAGATAAAGACAAACCAGATGAAATAGTAGCCCACAAATATAAAGGCAAAGAAATAGCGACTGCTAGGTAAATTAAAATTGGTACTCCTAATAATTTGCCAAGCAAAATCTTTTGGCTAGATTGAGGGCTGAGGCGAATAAAATTCAGAGTACCAAGACGTTTTTCTTCGGCTATATCTTCTACTAACATATAAACACCGCCAATTAACATCACAGCCAAAAATATCCAATTCAAATTCAAAATTTTGAATTGGGATAACCACATTACCAGAAATTGGCACAGGAGAGATACAGATATGGCGATCGCTACATTTTTTTTGTGAGACGACCTTTAATTTCCCTGAATAATTGCGGGTTCCAATTCAATAAATTGACTAATAGTTTAGATAGCATAATTAATTACTCCAATGAAATAAAAAACAAGTAGCTGTATCTATGACTTATCAGGAAAGGCAGAGGGCAGGGGGCAGAAGGGAATTGTTCCTCCGGCTCTCTCTGTGACTGGGATATTGGCAAGAATGAGCGATCGCAACAAAGTAGCAGCATCTTCGGGAGTTCCGGAAAATTGCACTTGTACTTGTTGAGTATCTGGCAAAACTTCCCAAGCTTCCACCCAGGGAAAATTTTTAATTTCTGTAATTAACTCTGATAACCCACCCATGACAGAAATCGAGATTTGCTGAGTGCTAAGACGTTGATAAAGTTCTTTGAGAGAAGCACTTTCTACCAAATAACCTAATTCCATTATTCCCACGGAAGTGCAAAGTTCTGCCAAGTCACTCAGAACATGGGAAGAAATGACTATTGTCATCCCTGCTTCCTGCAAAGCTTTGATAATTTCCCGAAATTGCATTCTGGCAATGGGATCTAAACCAGAAACAGGTTCGTCTAATAACAAAAGTAAGGGTTCGTGAATAATAGTTCTTCCTAAACTTAGGCGTTGTTTCATACCCCGCGACAAAGTAGAAATCAAACTATTCCGTTTATTCACCAGTTGGACTAATTCTAAGACAGCAAACAGTCGGCGCGAACGGTGAGGTTCGCGCAAATTGTAAAGTCTGGCAAAATAGTCAAGATAATCCCACACAGTCAGATCATCATATACGGGAAAATCATCTGGCAAAAAACCAAGACGTTGTTTCAGGGTGGAGTTAGTATGGTCACGCAGCAAGCGTTCTCCACTGATATATATTTCTCCAACCGTGGGTTCTTCGGCAGTTGCTAACATTCGTAAGAGGGTAGTTTTCCCTGCGCCATTGGGTCCGATCAGTCCATAAACTTCTCCGGTGGCCACCTGTAAATATAGGTCATTGACTGCTATGTGGCGATCGAATTGTTTAGTTAGTCCACGGCTTTCAATTGCTAGTTCTTTTAGCATGGCTGTTGGATAAAATAGGATAGGTTCTCTATAAGAAATTGTTTGTCAATTCATAAAAACCTCTCTCCAAACCTCTTTCGGAGCAGGAGAGAAGCTTTGAGACCCCCATTCCCTTGTAGGGGGGGGTAGGGGGGTTAGGTTTGCGCCGATTCATCGGTTCTATCCAATACTTCTCAAACAGTTTCTAAATTTCCCGAAAGATTGTTTTGACAGGAAAAATATGGATGTTTTATAGTGCTGAAGAACCGTTAGGACATTGGTCAAAAGATTGAAAATTATCGGGTGCTATTAATGAGGGTTCGTCAGTTTTACAAATCATTGATTGAGGAGTACCGTCTTTAATATATACTATGCCAGAATAACTTTTACTTGAAGGTAGAGGTATCCGCTGAGAAAAAGGTAATCCAATCCCAAAAAAAGGCAAGCGTATAGGTTTGTAATAATAAAATGAGTCTTTATTTTTAGTAGTAGCAGTAACTATAACTCTCAGACTGTTAAGTTCTTTGATTTTGTATGAGTAATTTGATGTTTCTAACTTGATACCTAGTCCTAAATCAGGGATATTATCGCTAAACTCACCGTTTTTAGAATAATAAAATTGTTGGCCTTTATTAATTAAAGCTACATATTGTTTTGCTTCGCTTTTTGGGGGTGATTTGAGTGGTTGTGAAAACCAGGGTAATATAGCCATGCTAAATACCACCAAAAATATCAACCCGATAAAATCGACCAAAGATATATTCCTAAAATTAGGAGATTGTTTGATTGACATTTTTTACCTCCTAGTTTTCCCCTATATAGTTAAATTTTTATCAAGGCAGAGCTTACTTAAATCACACAAAAAAATATCTAAGATTTAAGTCGGATTAATTACTAATTAGCTTTGCTATTATTGTACCCATCTCCCTACCATCTTCCATCTCTCTAAAAATTACAAATTATTTCTAATAATAAACTTAGGTAAATCATATTACTTATCAGTAAATAGGTAGAGTTGCTGCATGAGATAAAAAAAATTTGGGCACGAATACACTAATTAATCATTTTTCACCATCTATGCAGACCTGTGAAAAACTCGTGTCGTGCCCAATTTTTTTTCTATTATTAGTATTTAATTGTGTAGAAATATTTGCCCACTATCTGGAAATTTTATAGATACTTTCTACTTGTCTAAAGGATGATAATCTGCCAGTAATTTTTCAATTTTGGCTTCATTAAGTCTAGCAGTTATTCTTTTTGTCTAAAGGATGATAATCTGCCAGTAATTTTTAAGCTTTGGCTTCATCAAGTCTAGCAGTTATTCTTTCAGACTTTTAGATTCGTAATTATCTCTAATGGTTTTTGCTAGGGTAAAAGCGGAACCTATTGAGAATATTAAACCCATCCCCACAAAGCTTTTAATCCAATTATCTACAGGTAAGTAAATAATGCCAGTTGCTGTGCCTGCAGTAGCAAGGATAAAGGAAGCCCAAACTTGAAATATCCATGCAGTAGTATCTTTTTTTTGAACATCTTTGTTGGTCATAAAATTAATACCTCAAATCAATATTTTTATTTGATTAAAGCACTAGGAAATAGGGTACGGAGATAGAACTATCAATGTTATAATATTTCCTATTTCCTAACAAAGCAAATTTATTTTGCTAATTCAAAAACGTAGTGCTATAACTTCTGAATTCAATTATATTACTTGTCTAAAGGATGATGATCTGCAAGTAATTTTTCAACTTTTGCTTCATCAAGTCTAGCAGTTATTCTTTCAGATTCGTGATTATCTCTGATGGTTTTTGCTAAGGTAAAAGCGGAACCTACTGAGAATGTTAAACCCATCCCCATAAAACTTTTAATCCAAATATCTACAGGTAGATAAATAATGCCAGTTGCTGTGCCAGCAGTAGCAAGAATAAAGGAAGCCCAAACTTGAAGTATCCATGCAGCAGTATCTTTTTGTTGAACATATTTATTAGTCATAAAATTACTACCTCAAATCAATATTTTTGGCTGATTAATTTTGATTTTAGGTGTAGAATTTTATAGGAATGATAGTAGAGTGACAGTTTCTATAGATGCACAAGCGATCGCTACATGAAGTCAGAAGTTTGAAGTCAGAAGTCAGAAGTTAGAAGTTATAGTTAAGAAAGAATTAGTTAGGACAATTATTTATCATGAATCTCAGACATGGAAATGTTTTTCTAACTGTTCCCTGTTCCCAACAAATCTAATTTCTCCTTGACTGAGTTTGAGAATCTATAAATGTCCGCGCACTACACCTGCGTAGCCCTATATTTTTAATTTTTATGACAAGACAAATAAAGGGTGATACTTATAGATAAAATTTATAGGTAGACAGTTCAAAAATTGTACTATCTAATTATCTAAATATAATAAAATTCAATATAATAATACCAAATTTTAAAAAATAATCTTACAAATAATCAGGGTAATTAAAATAACTGAATCAGATTTATGTTTGATTAAAAAGGGATATTCAAGCCAATAAATTATATTTAATATTGATTCTTACTCCTAACTTTTAATAAAGGAAGCGATCGGCAGTCGGTAAATTTACCGACTGCCGATCGCTAATTTTTTTAGGTTATAAATCAACTTTTCTTTTGCTGATTCTTTTGTTCTAGAACAATTTCTTTCATAGCTTGAAATGAACGAGAATTTGATGCTCCTTCAATGGCTTTTACAGCTAAATTTTGAACTTGAATTAAAGTAGAATCTAATTGTTGAGATAAGTTCTTGATCCGCTGTTCTTGATTTTGAATTGTCTGTTGTAAAGATTGAATGCGTAGTTCATAAAATTGTTTTTCTCCTTCTACTTCTTTTGCCAACAGATCGGATTTAACCTTTGCCTGATAATTGCCAATATTTCGCCCATTTTCCTTACCATTCTTAATATTAGCTTCTAGTTTTTTTTCAAAGTCTTGTACCTTTAATTCTACTTCAGCATATTCTTTTTCGCGCTCAGAAATAGACTGCTCTCTTTCTGACCAAAGTTTTTCCTGTTGTTGTTGAGATTCTTCTAATTCTTTATACAAATTTTTCTTGTTTTGTTCATATTCGTCAATATCTAAATCTCGTTGCAACTGCAAGTCATATTTATAATTTTCAGTCTCCCGTTGATAAACTTTATCTTGCTGCTCATTTCGTTCTTTTATGCTGCGTTGATGTTCCTGTTGTTCCTTTTCCCAAGTTTGTTTACCTGACTCCATTTCTTGTTGTAAATTTTCCTGGCGATCGCTAAATTCTGTTTCAAATTCTTTAGCACTTTGTTCATATTGTTGAATCAAATTATCTAAAGTATTTTCCTCAATATTTTCTAAATTGTGCAAATTGTTTAATTGTTTAATTTCTTCTGTCACTTTTTGTCTAACTTCTTCTAATTTAGTAGCTTCTGAAGTGAGCTTTTCGGACAATTCGCTAATAGCTCCACCAAAACCACTTTGCAGCGCGAGTAAATTTTCAATTGTATATTGCATACTTGGTTTATTCTGAGTTTGGTTTAAGTTCATAAATTTTGTTACTTCTTTTCCTGGTTGTTTTGACATTGAATCTACAGAGTTTTTACTAGTAGTTTTGCCTTCCTTATTGAATTGCTTAATTTCTGCTTCTAGAGCAGATTTTTCCTTTTTTAATTCTGCAAAAGCTTCTAAAATTTCAGCTTTAGTATTGTTAGCACTAACTCTTTTAACCATTTGCTTTTTCTCCTGTTAAATTTTTTTGTGAATTTAGTATTTAAAATGTAGAATCAAAGATAAATTCTCTAATTCACCAATTCTAAATTCTGAATTCTACTTCGCTTGAGAACCATTATTAGAACTAGCAAAAGCCCTCATTGCCAAATCTTGAGCTTGCTGTATTGCAGCTTGTAACTGAGTAGAAATATCGTTAATTTGTTCAGTTTGTCGCTGAATTGTTTCCTCCAAAGATTGAATCTTTAACTCATAACCATTCTTCATTCCTTCCCACTCTTTTGCAAACAGATCAGCTTTAACTTTTGCCTCTCGATTTGCTTCTTGAATTGCCTCCTCTTTAGCTTTAACATAAGCCTTCTTTAACTCTTCTTCAAAACCATTAACTTTTTCTCTGTTTTCTTCAAATTCAACTTGATTTTCTGCCAGATAACTTTCTCTTTCTTGCCATTGTTTTTCCTTTTGTTGACCTAAATCTCGTAATTCTCGTTCCATATTTCGTTTCATTTCTTCGTAGTCATCTGTTTCAATTTTACGTTGACGTTCTAAATCATATTGATAATCAGCAACCTCTTTTTCTCGTTGTTTAATTAACAATTGATTTTCCTCTGCAACTGCTAATTCATACTCTTGTTGTTCCTTTTGCCAAGCCTTTCGCTTAGTCGTCATATCTTTTGTCTGACTTTCTTGATGTTCGTTAAAATTATGTTCTAGGAATCGTAACTTTTCTTGATGTTCTTGAGTTAAAATATGCATTGCATCAGCAACAATACGAATTTTTTGTAACTCTTGTAAATGTTGATTTTCTATTTCAATACCAAGTTTTAATTCGTCAAGTTTTGCCGATTCTTGGTGTAAATTTTCTAATAATTGATTCACAATACCACCAAAATCTAATTGTAAATCAGCCAAACCTTTAACAATACTATCAGTGGTATAAGTAGCAGCAGTTTCTAAGATTTGTTTACCTTTTTCTTTCTCTGCTTCTTCCTCCTTAGTTGCTACTTTTGATGTGATATTTTTGCGAGCATTTAAAATTTGCTCAAATGATTTCATTACTTGAAATTTGCTGTTTTCGGATGTAGCTTGTGTCATTTTTCCTCCATTAGTAATCTAAATTTAATTGCGATTTAACCTAGCAGAATTGTTTGTTTCATTCCAGTGAAACCCATCGGAAGATCGAATTTGCTTGTTTCTCCCCACACTTCCCATACTTTCCACACTTCCTACTTATCCCAATTTCCGAAGCTGTGTCAAAATAGCTTCATATTCTTGGGGAGTATTAATTTTTTTCTTAGCTGTTTCTGGAGCTAATGATTTTAGAATTTTCTGGCATTTTTCACAACGATTACCTTTCCAACAATAACAATCATCTACTAACTGTAAAAGAGTCGATTTTAAATGATGATTTTCTGTTAGTAATGCCTGGTAATTCTTGTGAATAGATTCAACAACTAAACTAATATGTCGTAAATCTTGACTGAAATTTTCCAAGTCATTAACAGTATCAGCTCGAATTTGATGCTTAACTTCTATTTTTCCTCGTAAATTTTCTTCCCACTGTTGCTTTCGTGGTGTTTTTGCACCTTGATAAATAGTGAATTTAGGAATTTTACTCATTTGTATTTCCTTAAGTTTTAAGATTTTTTTATTAGCATTCAGCTATCAGCTTTTAGCGTTCAGCTTTTCCTGGAAGATGTTAACCAAAAATGTTTTGAAAGTAATAACTTACTAAGGTTGATTAAAAACCTTTTTCTTGATAACTTTTAACTCTCTTTAGAGACTAATTCCTCCTTTAGTTAATAACTCCTAGCTAATAGCTGACGGCTGATTGCTGAATGCTTAGTAATTTATGAAGATAATGCAGCAGATGGTAAAGCTGTATCATCACTAGCATTTAAACTCAGCACTGAAGAATCAGAATTACTATTAGTATGAGCAGCCATCAAACTAGCAGTTTCATTCGGAGATAAATCATCTAAACAAACCATTTTTCTAGTTCCTTCTAAGTCAATCATTTTTGAAAGATTAGTTTGCTCTGAAAGTACTGCTGCTGCCTGATGAATAATTGACCAGTCTTTGCGTTCTTCCCAACGCCATTTTAAACTGTAATAATTAATAGGTTTTACTACACCATTTTCATCCGGCTTTTGACCGCTATGTTTAACAAATTCAGGAATAAAAATTCCTGTTGCTGGTTCAACTCCATTGGCTTGAACTGAGGCAATTAAACGATTAAAATCATTCAATGAACGACTTTTAATATATGTCACCATTAACACTCCTTGAGGTAATTCTCCTGACTCAGCTATAAACCAAAGTTGACCCCACAAAGTATTAATTGTTTGACCTAAATTGCCAAAAAATTTGCTGAATTTGAGGATTGTCATTGATACTTTAGAGCCGTAATCTGTGTCTCCAATTACCCATTGTCCTGATTGGCAATTATTACGAACTGCAATGGGAATTTCTGGTACTAATAAAGCTTGTTTTGGTTTGGCTCCAAAAACATCAATTTTGGGTTTTGTATTAGTATTAGACATTTTTTTGTTTCCTGTGAGTTTGATTTATTTCTAATTTTTTGTTATTAGTTGAATTCTACTTCAACTCTCGGCTTCTCAAGGTGTATAATGGGGGGTTAAAATCTCCCTAATTTGAGCTACTTGAATGACAAAGATTTGAGATTAATTTTTGAGAAGTCTAATGCTAGAAGTTTCAAGAGAGAAGTGTTCAGTTTCGGCGACAGCCGAAGTGCTTTTGCGCTAGCATTCCGATAGGAAAGTTGTGCGCCAGCAAAAACCTAGTATGATTGCTAATTCTCCAGACATATTAGGACTTACACAGAAACCGGGTTTAGCAATATTAAGCATTAACGGTAATAAACCCGGTTTGTTGGTTAGGTGCGTAAGTTCTAATAATTAGTTCTTCTTCCTTCCCCCTACTCCCTAATCCCTACTCCCTCTTCCTTCTAATTAATTAGATGTGACAATTTTGCTGGTTCTGGATATTTGTAATCTGTGGTTGCTTCTTCCTGAGCTTTAATAATTCGCAATGCTCCCAGTAAATGCTCCAACATTTCTATGTGAGTAGGAGTAAAGTGAATGCTGAAACCTTCCCCATCTCTTGCATATCCTGGGCAAACAAGAGAGGCAGAACTCTGTTCTTCATGGGTGGCAATATATAACCAGTCTTCGTCTTCTAGTTTGTAGTGAGTGTCTGTCCAGGTTCTTAGCATGATGGTATCCTCCAGGTGGATTATACTTGTGAAAACTAAGGGTAAATTTACAATTAGCCAATTCGAGCATGACACTATATATAGAGCCTAATTTTAATTGACTGAATTTTCAACCTTACCAGTAGTGTGCTTTAATTGATTTTTTTATCAACTAAATTTATTGTAGCGCTTGTTGATTTAATCGTCAAGAGTAAAGTTGAAATTTTCGTCAAATTGGTCTAAAATACTTACCAGGAGGTAAAAAGTCGTGGCAAAAAGTTTTGGAAAGCTAATTAGAAAGGCCCGCAAGGACAAAGGATACTCCCAAAGGGAACTGGCCAAGCATCTAGGAGTAGACTTCACATATTTGTCCAAGCTAGAGAACGATCGCGCTGACTATGCGCCAAAAGAAGAAGTGATTCGCGGATTAGCGAAGAATCTCAATTTGAATCCAGAGGAATTGATTTTCCTTGCTGGTAGAATTCCTCAACAGTACGAGGAAATTCTCAAGCAAAACCCAAGAGAGATGCTGGCATTATTCCGACGAGTACAGGAAAATCCTGAGTTCGCTCAAAAAATATCTCAAGCGGCAAGGGAGAATGAAGTATGAGTATCCTCAAACCCTATAGCTTTTATCGTAAAGAGTCGATTGAGCGTCGGGCAAATGATATTCTCAGGCAAATGCACAAAACGGCAAATTTTGCTCCCAAATGGCCTTTTGATGCTTCCTTAGTAGCTGATTTTTTGGATTTGGGAGTAGTTTGGGATTATATTCCACCCGATCAAGGAGGAGCGATCGCTGCTCGAATCTTACCAACCGAACGACTTATTGAAATCAATGAGGAAATTTTAGATAAACCTCAAGGGTTTCAAGAATCAACCCTTGCTCACGAAATTGGTCATTGGGTGCTACATATTAACCATGACGAAGCAGATGGAGTTGTCAAACAGTTAGAACTCGATCTAGGTGATTATGGAAAACCAAAAGAGTCAGAAGAATCTTTTGTTTGTCGGGGTGCAGGTGGCAGTAAAGTTGACTCTATTGAATGGCAAGCACAATATTTTGCAGGTTGTTTATTAATGCCGAAGTCAATTCTGGAAGAGAAAAGACAAGGTAGAGATTTAACTAAGTGGTCAAACCTTTATAAAATCAAAGATGAGTTAGGCGTGAGTATTTCTAATTTAACTTATCGTCTGCAAGAGTTTGGCTGGATTTCTATACCTAAAGGTAGTCGCACAATTTATCGGGGACCTACTGAAGTTAAGGGGCAAACACAACTATTTGGATGACACGCCTAAAAATGTAGGTTGGGTAGAACAAAGTGAAACCCAACTTATACCATTTTGAAAGAAAGAATGTTACAAAACTCTAGTTATCGGCAACAGGCAACAGAGATTCGTAGCAAACATTTATCAAACTGGTATTAAGCCTTATTGTTGTTGGGTTTTGTCCCTCAAGCCAACCTACACTTACAGCAGATTTCGGGCAAATGATGTACAGGGTAAATGGTGAAAATCATGTAGTGCGGGCATCTTGCCCGCGATGTGTGTACCTCATAACAACGGAAAGCGCTGTAATTGTTGTTTGCACAATTCTATGCATGGGCGAGTCTCGTATGGTTAGTCAATATTAATAGTTGTGGGAATTATGATGTTTACCGCTACATTCATTTGTTTGGTTATTTTTCGGTGGTTAGTTTGGGAAATGACTGTTTCTAATCCTGCCATTGCATCTAATTTATTTTCTACAACATTTTCGGGATTAATTGGGTTGATTTTGCCCTTGAGTTCGGGATTTGCTGCCTGGATATTTTCTCGAAAATGTTTGATATTTTCCATGATTTGTTTTCCTATTTCAAAAATTTGTTTGATGTTTTCCATGATTTGTTTTCCTGATTTGAATTGCTTGTTGTTAACACTATAGCTACAAATTTATTTTTTCCGCAAGGGGTTTTTAGGTTCTCTATACTTCAGTTATACTAAGGTCTAAAAGGTGTATTTAAAGTTGATTTTTATGTAGGTATATCTCAGGTATATTTGAAGTCTAATCTAGGTATAAAATTGATAATTTTTTTTGAGTTTAGATGCTAAATTTATATTAATAGTTATAGTTTTGCTATAATTTGCTGTTGTGAGTAGAGAGAGATTAGCTGATGGAATGGCTAGAATTTCTGGATTCGATGGCAATCGAACATGGATTAACCTCAGAAACTTTAAAGAAAATTTTTCCAAAAGCACATGAAAAACCAGTAGAGGTAAAAGTAGTAGCGGAAAAATTATATCTAAAAGAAGAATCTGTTAAGTCAAGAATGAGGCAAATTTATAAAAAATTTACGGAAATTTGTCCTCGATTAGAAGCTCATCAAGGTCAAGGAAAAGCTCTAATTTTACATCAATATCTTAGAGAAAAATATGCTGAAGAACGAAATAATTTCCCGCCCCAATCCGAATCATTAATTACAGGTTTTGAGCCATTAATTGAAGAGAAAACTAAACGTTTTTGTGGACGAAAATTTGTCTTTCAGGCATTCAATAATTTTATTAATGAAAATTCCCAAGGTTATTTTACTGTGATTGGGGAACCGGGGATGGGAAAGAGCGCGATCGCTGCTAAATATGTTAAAGATAATGGGGTTATTCATTATTTTAATGAGCTAACTACGGGATGCAATACTCCTGATGATTTTCTGAATAAAATTCGTCAGCAAATATCCCACTATTATCAACTACAAAATACTGACAGAGATGACTTAAAAATTTTACTGAATAAAGCTAAAGTTAAACTATCAGAAAATCGACCGTTAATTATAGTTGTTGATGCTTTGGATGAGGTGGCAACAACTGAACCAGGGCATAATATTTTAGACTTACCCCAAAACTTGCCAGAACAGGTTTATTTTCTGTTAACTCGTCGCCCCTATACTGCCGAACAAAAAAAGTTATTGGTTGCTCCTTCGGTGAAGATAAAAGAATTAGATTTGAGAGAATATAAACAATTTAATCGAGCCGATATTACCGAATATATCACTACTTATATTGACGCTCCCGAATATCAAGAAAAATTTCATTTATGGATGAAGGAACGACAATGTTCTCCCCCAAAATTTATCCAAACTTTGGCAGAAAAAAGCCAGAATAATTTTATGTATTTATATTTTGTATTGCCCGATATTGCTCAGGGGAAATTAGATGATTTGCAAATTCAACAATTGCCAGAGGGTTTAGAACAATATTATTATCGGCAGTGGGAAAGGTTGCTGATAAATCCCATTAAAGCGATGATTTTATCTATTTTAGTCGTGGCGGATCAACCGATCAGTTGTGAATGTATTACCGATATTGTCAATCAAAAAGAGTCTATGAGTAAGTATGATGTGCAGGAAGTTTTGGATGACTGGATACAATTTTTAAAAAAGCAAATGTTGGTAGGAGAGGAATGTTATTCTATTTATCACTTGAGTTTTAGTGACTTTGTTGAGAAGCAACGGGAGATTAGAAAAGCTATTCCAAAGTTAGGGAATATTGAACAAATGTTGTCTGACTATAATGATTCATTGTGGGAGGAACTTGAGGATGACTCCGAGGAGTAAGTTTACAGAAAATTTTGCTAAGTTATCTCCAAGTCAACAGCGACTTTTGTTAGACGATCCGCGCCTGAAAGTCGAAACAAAGCAAGTTGAAAAATATTATCAGCGTTTGAGTGATTTTAATTTTTTGTTAGCTAAAATTAAGCATCCAGAATATGGCATTGAGGCTTTAATAAATGATTATAAATTGTTAGATAGTTTGGAAATGATTGAGTTGAGCGATCGGGATAGGGATGCAGACAAAGCATTGACGTTAATAAAATTGGCATTGCAAAAGTCAGCACACATATTTACAGATGATGAGAGTCAGTTACCGGGGCAACTATTGGGGCGGTTGCTAGCACTACTACCACCACCTTATAAATACTTTTGGGAATACATACCTATTATTGGTAAATTTTTGCCCAAATATACTAAAAAAGAATTGCCACCAAAAAAACAAATGCCCATCATTGAGAAACTATTAACTGAGGCCAAAAAATATCGCGAACGACCCTGGTTGCGCCCACTAGCAGCAAATCTCACCCCTGCTCACCATCCTCTAATCCGTACTTTTACTGGGCATAGTGACTTTGTAACGGCAGTAGCAGTGACACCCGATGGCAAATATGTAGTTTCGGGTTCATTCGATCATACACTGAAAGTCTGGAATCTGGAGACTGGGCAGGAGTTACACACTCTCAGGAGGCATAGTGGCTCGGTAAGGGTAGTAGCAGTGACACATGATGGCAAATATGTAGTTTCGGGTTCATTCGATCATACACTGAAAGTCTGGAATC